>DASVBQ010000113.1:0-4908 GCA_036375795.1 Actinomycetes bacterium | reverse complement strand
GATCGAGCGGGCCTGCGCGGAGGCGGGCGTCCGCCTCGGCGACGTCGACGCGGTCGCGGTCACCAGCGGCCCGGGCCTGGCCGGCGCCCTGCTGGTCGGCGTCGCGGCGGCCAAGGCGCTGGCCCTCGGCCTGGACCGGCCGCTGTACGGCGTCAACCACCTCGCGGCGCACGTGGCGGTCGACCAGCTGGAGCACGGGCCGCTCCCGCAGCCGTGCGTGGCGCTGCTGGTCTCCGGGGGCCACTCGTCGCTGCTGGTGGTGGAGGACGTCACCGGCGGGGTCCGGCCGCTCGGGTCGACGATCGACGACGCGGCCGGTGAGGCGTTCGACAAGGTGGCCCGCGTGCTCGGGCTGCCGTTCCCGGGCGGCCCGCACATCGACCGCGAGGCGCGGTCCGGCGACGCCGCGTACGTCGACTTCCCGCGCGGCCTGACCGGCGCGAAGGACATGCGCGAGCACCGCTACGACTTCTCGTTCTCCGGGCTGAAGACCGCCGTGGCCAGGTGGGTCGAGGCCCGCGACCGTGACGACGAGCCAGTGCCTGTGGCCGATGTGGCGGCGGCGTTCCAGGAGGCGGTCGTCGACGTGCTCACCCGCAAGGCGGTGCTCGCCTGCACGGAGCAGGGAGTCGACCACCTCCTGATCGGCGGGGGCGTCGCGGCGAACTCGCGGTTGCGCGCGGTGGCCGAGGCGCGCTGCGACGAGGCGGGGATCACCCTGCGCGTGCCCCGGCCCGGGCTGTGCACCGACAACGGTGCGATGGTCGCCGCGCTCGGCGCGGAGCTGGCGGCCAGGGGCGCCGCCCCCTCGCCGCTCGACCTGCCCGCCGACTCCTCGATGCCGGTGACCGACGTCGTGGCCCGCTAGCGGTGGGCTGGCTGCTGCTGGCGGGGGCAGCGGTACTGCTCGTCGGGGGAGCCGAGCTGTTCGTGGAGAACGCCGCGGGCGCCGCCCGGCGGCTCGGGATCACGGTCGTGGCGGTGGGTGTGCTGCTGGCCGGCGCGGAGCCCGAGGAGCTGCTCACGGCAGTGATCGCGGCGGTCCAGGACCGGCCGGGCCTGGCCGCCGGTGACGCGATCGGCGCGAACGTCACGATGCTCACGGCCTGCCTGGGACTGGCCGCCGTCGTGCGGCCGCTGCACCTCGGGCACCGGGTTAGGCAGTACGCCGTGCTGTCCGCCGTCGCGGGCGCCCTCGCGGTGCTGACCCTGGCCTCCGGTCGGGTCGGCCGGCTCGAGGGCGGGCTGCTGCTCGCGGCCTACGTCGGGCTGGTGGCGCTGGTCTGGTGGCGGGAGAAGGAGCCGCCCGCGCTGGGCGAGCTGGCCGAGGTGGCGGAGGAGGCCGAGCCCGAGCGCCGCAGCCCCGCCCTGTCGCTCGGTCTGGCCGTGGTGGGTGTCGGGCTGATGCTGGCGGGCGGTGACCTGGCCGTACGCGGCGCGGCGCAGGTGGTCGAGAGCATCGGCCGGACCGACTCGGCGGTCGGCCTGACCGCACTGGCGCTGGCGACCACGGCCGAGCTGTTCGCGCTGGTGCTGGCGGCGGTCCGGCACGACGTCCCGGAGATCGCGGTCGCCGGGGTTGTCGGCTCGGCGTCGTACAACGCGACGGCCACGCTCGGTGCCGCGGCGCTGGCCGCCCCGCTGGTCGTCGACGGCGTGCTGGTCGCCGCGGTGCTGGCGGCGGTGCTGCCGTTCGTCGTGCTCGCCCTCGCCCCCGGTCGCCGGCTCGGGCGGGCGGCCGGGCTCCTGCTGTGCCTGGGCTATGTGGCGTACGTCGTGCTCGTCCTGGCATAGCCGGTCGGCTTGTGGTGACGCCCGCGCCCGGCCACGCTGGACCCTGAGCGCCACCCGGGAGGCGAGGCAGGAGTCACAGGTGGACACTGACGACCCCGTGACGACGGCAGCCGGCGCACAGGAGAGCCCGTTCAGCGGGCGCCCCTGGCTGGCCAGCTACGCGCCAGGCGTCGCTGCCGACGTCGAGGTGCCCGCGGAGTCGCTTCCCGAGATGCTGGCGAACAGTGCCCGGCGGTACGGCAACCGCGTCGCACTCGACTTCTTCGGCGCGGAGACGACGTACGTCGGGCTCGCCGACCAGGTGAGCCGGGCGGCCGAGGCGCTGCGCGTCCTGGGCGTGCGGGCCGGCGACCGGGTGGCGCTGGTGCTGCCGAACTGCCCGCAGCACGTAGTGGCGTTCTACGCCACGCTGCGTCTGGGGGCTGTCGTCGTGGAGCACAACCCGCTCTACACGGCCGGCGAGCTCGAGCACCAGCTCGCCGACTGCGGGGCGACCGTCGTCGTGTGCTGGGACAAGACGGCAGAGACGATCGATCGCCTGCGCGAGCACACCGCCGTACGGACCGTACTCGCCGTCGACCTGACGAGCGCCCTGCCCCGGCGAATGCGGCTGGCGCTGCGCCTGCCGGTGGCCCGGGCCCGCGCGACGCGCGCGGCGATGACCGGCCCGGTGCCGGACGGCGTCCTGCGCTGGGCGCGGTTCGCCTCCTCGACGGGGCCGCTCCACGAGTCGCACCCGCAGCCGCAACCGGAGGATGTGGCGCTCCTGCAGTACACCGGCGGCACCACGGGGACGCCGAAGGGCGCGATCCTCTCGCACCGGAACCTGCGGGCGAACGCGGCGCAGGGGCGGGCGTGGGTGCCCGGTCTGGAGGACGGCCGGGAGACCGTGTACGCGGTGCTGCCGCTGTTCCACGCGTACGGCCTGACGCTGTGCCTGACCTTCTCGATGAGCGTGGGCGCGACGCTCGTGCTGCTGCCGCGCTTCGACCTCGACCAGATGCTCGACGCGATCCGGCGCCGACCGCCGACCTTCCTGCCCGCCGTCCCGCCGATCTACGAGCGAGTGGCGACCGCGGCCCGCGAGCGGGGGCTCGACCTCTCCTCGATCCGATACGCGATCTCTGGTGCCATGGCGCTGCCACCGGCGGTGGTCGACGTCTGGGAGGCCGTGACCGGTGGCCTGCTCGTCGAGGGCTACGGGATGACCGAGACCTCACCGGTCGCGCTGGGCAACCCGGTCGCGCCGACGCGACGGGCTGGGACGGTCGGCGTCCCGTTCCCGTCCACCCACATCCGCATCGTCGACCCGGACGAGCCGTCGCGGGACCTGCCGGCCGGTGCGGAGGGTGAGCTGCTCATCCGCGGCCCGCAGGTGTTCGCCGGGTACTGGAACCGGCCGGAGGAGACCGCCGCGGTCCTGCTCCCCGGCGGTTGGCTGCGCACGGGCGACATCGCCGTCGCCGACGAGGACGGCTTCGTGCGCATCGTCGACAGGATCAAGGAGCTGATCATCACCGGAGGGTTCAACGTCTACCCGACCGAGGTGGAAGACGTCCTGCGGGAGCTCCCCGAGGTGGAGGACGTCGCGGTGGTCGGCGTCCGTGCAGGTGTCGACGCGGGCGAGGAGGTCGTTGCGGCAGTCGTGCCCGCGGCCGGAGCCACCGTCGACCCGGAGGCGGTCCGGACCGTCGCCCGAGAGGGGCTGGCGGCCTACAAGGTCCCGCGCCGGGTCGTCGTCGTGGACGAGCTCCCGCGCTCCCAGATCGGGAAGATCCTCCGCCGCGTCGTCCGCGACCAGCTGGAGGACCGGGACGCCGGCTGAGCTGTCCTGGCTACCGGATGGGGTTGACCAGCAGCACGGTGGGGTCCCCGGCCACCCGGGTGAGCACGACCGTCGCCTCGTTGTCGCCTGTCAGGCGGAGCTGACGGCGCAGCGCCTCCGGCTCGACCGCCGACCCCCGCTTCTTCACGGTCAGGGTGCCGACGCCGCGGGACCGCAGGAGGGCGCGCAGCCGCTTCACCCCGAAGGGCAGCACGTCGGTCACCTCGTACGTCGTGGTGAACGGTGACTCCACCTGGCTGTCCGTCGTGAAGTAGGCGATGGTCGGGTCGAGCAGCGTCCCGCCGATCGGCTCGGCGACCTCCGCCACCAGCCCGGCGCGGATGACAGCGCCGTCCGGCTCGTGCAGCCAGGTCCGCACCCGGCCGACCGGCGCGCGCGCCGAGCCGTCCCCGGTCACCATCGCGCCCGACGGCAGCAGCGTCGCGCGGCGCCGGACCCCGCCGGCCAGCGGCCCGAACCACAGCCCGCACTCCACGACGTCACCGCCGTCGGAGACCCATTCGGCCTCCGCGTCCGGCGGCAGCAGGTCGTGCGGGATGCCCGGGGCGAGCTTCGCTCCCGTGGCCGGGACCTGCGCGGCCATGGCCAGGACCGCGTCGAAGGGTGGGGAGTAGGCGCGCGGGTCGAAGGTGCGGCCCCGGCTTCCGCGTCGGGCCGGGTCCACGAAGACACCCGTCGTGCCGGTCAGGTCCACGTCGGTCACGTCGGCGCATCGCACGTCGGCCCGGCCCGCCAGCCCCAGTGCCTCGACGTTGGCTCGGGCGACCTCGACGGTCATCGGGTCGCGGTCGACCCCCGTCACCCGCAGCCCGGCGCCGGCCAGAGCCAGCAGGTCCCCGCCGATGCCGCAGCACAGGTCGAGGAGCGGGGAGGTGCCGGCGTCCGCGTACCGCCGGGCGTGCCGCGCGGCCACGGCGGGCCGGCTCGCCTGCTGCAGGCCGTCGTCGGTGAGGAAGAGTCGGTCGGCGAGGTCGCCGAGCTTGGCCTTCGCCCGCGCCCGGAGCCGGGACTGGGTGAGGGCGGCGGCGACGAGCGCCTCGTCGAGGCCCTCGCGGCGCAGGGCCGACGCGGTCGCGAGGGCCGCCGCAGGGTCGTACGCGGGCAGGCGGGACAGCAGCCGGCGGCCTTCCGGGGTCAGCAGCGCCCGCAGCGCCGCGAGCTCCGCTGCCTCCGCCACGCCCGCGATCATCGCAAGCGAGCAGGTGAAGGTCCGCCGCGGGCATGCCGATGCACCATCCGCTGCCCACCGGAGGAACGGATGACCACAC
>DASVBQ010000108.1:0-2482 GCA_036375795.1 Actinomycetes bacterium | reverse complement strand
GGCCGCGATCACGGCGAGGGTCAGCGCGGGTCGCAGACGCATGCTGAGTGCAGCTCCGGACGTCGGTGGTGTTGGGACAGTGGTCTATCGGCCGATCCGCGCCGCACCTTCGAGCCGGACGAGACTTCTTTACCTAGTGGTGATGTTGGGGCTAATAGGACATCTGGGGCAGGTGTGACGCGTGTGACTTCAGACGCGAAGGTACTTCAAGAGGGCCAGGAATGAGGCGATTGCGGCCAACGCCACGCCGATCACGAACACCGTCCCGGAGCTCAGCCAGACGTCTCCCCAGGTGATGAAGCGGGTGATCGGGAAGTTCGGCGCGAGCACCCGATCGACGAGGACCGCCTTGATCAGCACGAACGCCCCGCTGGCGAGCGCGGCCCCCAGGAAGCCCGCGATCGCGCCCTCGAGGAGGAACGGGAGCTGGATCGAGAAGCTCGACGCGCCGACCAGCTTCATGATCCCCGTCTCGCGGCGCCGGCTGAACGCGGCGACCCGGATCGTGTTGACGATGAGGATCACCGACACGACGACCATGAGGACGGCCAGCCCGAACGCGAACCACTGCACCCACTTGAGCACCTTGAAGAACCGCTCGAGGAGCGCCTTCTGGTCCTGCACCTGCTCGACGCCGGCCCGCCCGATGAAGGCGCTGGCGATGATCGGGAACTGTTCGGGGTCGACCAGCTTGACCCGGAAGGACTCCGGCATCTGGTCCGCGGTGACGTTGTCGACGATGGCGGAGTTCTTGAACTGCTCCTTGAAGCGGGAGTAGGCCTCGCGCTTGGACTCGTAGTAGATCTTCTCGACCTCGGGCATCGAGTCGAGGTCGGACCGGATCGACTCGCGCTGGTCCTGGGTCACCTCGCCGCCGGCGCAGGACCCTCCGTCGCTGTCGGCACCGCAGAGGAAGACCGACACCTCGACCTTGTCGTACCAGAAGTCCTTCATCACGCTGACCTGCTGGTTGAACAGCACCGCCGTGCCCAGGAAGCCCAGCGACACCGCTGTCGTGATGACCATGGCCAGGGTCATGATCAGGTTGCGGCGAAGGCCGATCCCGATCTCCTGGACTACGAAGGTCGCGCGCATGTGGTCCTGTCCGTCCGCTTGCCGTCGTACGTCGTACGTCGTGCTCGTTCTTGTCTTCGGTATGTGTAGGGCCTGTCTACGGCATTGTCAGTGCGAGTAGCCGTAGACACCCCGCGACTGGTCGCGCACGATGCGGCCCGACTCGAGCTCGATCACGCGCTTGCGCATCTGGTCGACGATGTCGTCGTCGTGGGTCGCCATGACGACCGTCGTGCCGGTTCGGTTGATGCGGTCGAGCAGGCGCATGATGCCGACGCTGGTCTGTGGGTCGAGGTTGCCGGTCGGCTCGTCGGCGATGAGGATCATCGGGCGGTTGACGAAGGCGCGGGCGATCGCCACCCGCTGCTGCTCGCCGCCGGAGAGCTCGTCGGGGCGACGCTGCTCCTTGCCCTTGAGGCCGACCAGGTCGAGCACCTCGGGCACCACCTTGGCGATCTGGTGCCGGGGGCGGCCGATCACCTCGAGGGCGAACGCGACGTTCTCCTGGACGGTCTTGTTGTTGAGCAGCCGGAAGTCCTGGAAGACGGTGCCGACCTGGCGGCGCAGCGCGGGGACCTTCCAGCTCGACAGCCGGGCCAGGTCCTTGCCGGCCACGTAGACCTTGCCGCTGGTCGCCCGCTCCTCCTTGAGGACCAAGCGCAGGAACGTCGACTTGCCCGAGCCGGACTGGCCGACGAGGAACACGAACTCGCCCTTGCCGATCTCGACCGAGACGTCCTTGAGGGCGGGGCGGGTCTGGCTCGGGTAGAGCTTGGTGACGTTCTCAAGGCGGATCACAGAGGGCACCCCGGCTGGCGCGGTCGGAGGAGGCGGGCCGCTCGCGCGACCCAGCGGGGAGTCTATGCCGCAGGTGCGAGGGGCCCCGGTTTCCCGGGGCCCCTCGACGTGTCCTCACCGAACGGGTGGGTCAGCCTTCACCCGTTCGGCTCAGTACGCACCCTCGCTCAGTGCCGGCGGCGATGCCGGCCGCGCTCGACGGCGAGCCTGCCCGGAACCGCCAGCAGTGCGGCGCCGCCCAGCAGCAGGCCGAGACTGACGGCCAGGGCCATGCCCACCGAGAGGCCGGACCCGGTGGCAGCGAGCTGGCCGCCGCCGGTCTTGGTGCCCTCGACGGCGACCGCCACCTCGGTTTCCTCTGCCGCCGATTCGGAAGCCTCGACCTTGGTCGGCAGGACGGACGCACCGCTCGTCGCCGTGGTCGCAGCGGCCGCCGCAGCAGCGCTGGTCGTGGCTGCACCGGTGGTCGTGGTCGTAGCCGGCGCGCTCGTTGTGACCGTCGTGGTGGCCGGTGCGCTGGTGGTCGCCGTCGTCGTAGTCGTGGCCGGCGCGCTCGACGTCGTGGACGTGCTTCCAGTGCAGAAGGTCACGTGCGAGATCGCAGGCGTCT
>DASVBQ010000102.1:0-7635 GCA_036375795.1 Actinomycetes bacterium | reverse complement strand
CGACCCGGTCTCGGGCGCCCCGGTGGTCGTCAAGGCCGGCCGCTTCGGCGAGTACGTCACCGACGGTGAGTACAACGCCACGCTCCGCAAGGACGACTCGGTGGAGGAGCTCACCCTCGAGCGGGCGGCCGAGCTGCTGGCTGAGCGCCGGGCCAAGGGGCCGGCCAAGAAGACGGCCAAGCGCGGGGCGAAGAAGTCGGCCGCGAAGAAGTCGACGGCGAAGAAGTCGACGGCGAAGAAGACCACGGCGAAGAGGTCTGCCGCGAAGAGGTCGACGGCCAAGACGACCACCGCCAAGGCGACCGGGGCGAAGAAGACCACCGCGAAGAAGACCAGCGCGTGAGCGAGCAGGACGAGCGCCCTTCGGTGGACGACCCGCGGATCGCGGAGGCCCTCGAGCGGCTCGAGGGCCTGGCGGACAAGCCACCCGCCGAGCCCGTCGAGGTGTACGAGGACGTGCACCGGGTCCTGCAGGAGACGCTCGCCGAGGCGCAGCGCGACAGCGGCCAGTCCGGGGGTCCCGGAGGCGCGCGGCCGTGACCCGTCGCGGCCGGCTGGACGCCGAGCTGGTCCGCCGCGGCCTGGCCCGGTCCCGCGAGCAGGCCGCCGAGCTGGTGGCCGCCGGCCAGGTGCGGGTGCCCGGGCGCACCATCGTCAAGCCGGCCACCCAGGTGTCCTCCGCCGACCCGATCGTCGTCGCCGACGCCGCGGGGGAGACGTACGTCTCCCGCGGCGGCCACAAGCTCGCGGGTGCCCTGGACGCGTTCGCCAGGGACGGCCTCTCGGTCGAGGGCCGGGCCGCCCTCGACGCCGGAGCCTCCACCGGCGGCTTCACCGACGTCCTCCTGCGCCGTGGCGCCAGCCGGGTCGTGTGCGTCGACGTCGGCTACGGCCAGCTGGCCTGGTCCCTGCGGACCGACCCGCGGGTGATGGTCCTGGACCGCACCAACGTGCGAGACCTCCACCCGGAGGCTGTGGGGGAGCTCGTCGACCTCGTCGTGGCCGACCTGTCGTTCATCTCGCTGCGGCTGGTGCTGCCCGCCCTGGCCCGGGCCGCGCGCGAGGACGCCGACCTGGTGGTCATGGTGAAGCCGCAGTTCGAGGTCGGGCGGGCCGCGCTCGGGCCCGGTGGTGTCGTGCGGGACCCGGAGCAGCGCGCGGCGGCCGTGGCCGGGGTCGCGCGGGCGGCGTACGACGACCTGGGTCTCGGGGTCGCGGGCGTCACCGCCAGCCCCCTCCCCGGGCCGGCCGGAAACGTCGAGTACTTCCTCTGGCTGCGCCGCGGAGCGCCCCCACTGGATCCGGAATGCCTGTCGACCGCCGTCGCGGAAGGACCTCAATGAGCGACCGCACCGTCCTGTTCGTGACCCACACCGGGCGTGAGGAGGCCGTCAAGGCCGTGCGCACCGCGGCCGAGCGGTTTTCCGCGGCGGGAGTGGGCGTGCGGGTGCTGGCCGGCGAGGCGGACCTGCTGGGGCTGCACGACGTCGAGGTCGTCGACCGGTCGGAGTCCGCCGTCGAGGACTGCGAGGTCGTGGTCGTCTTCGGTGGAGACGGCACCCTGCTGCGCGCGGCCGAGCTGGCCCGGGGCTCGGAGACGCCGCTGCTCGGCGTGAACCTCGGGCACGTGGGCTTTCTCGCCGAGGCCGAGAGCGACGCGCTCGAGGACACCGTCGACCGCGTCGTCGCGCGCGACTACGTCGTGGAGCGACGGCTGACGATCGACGTCGCGGTGTCCGTCGACGGCGACGTGCTCACCGAGACGTGGGCCCTCAACGAGGCGTCGGTCGAGAAGGCCAGCCGCGAGCGGATGCTCGAGCTCGTCGTCGAGGTCGACGGTCGCCCGCTGTCCCGCCTGGGGTGCGACGGCGTGGTGCTTGCCACACCGACCGGCTCCACCGCGTACGCCTTCTCGGCCGGAGGGCCGGTCGTGTGGCCCGAGGTGGCCGCGCTGCTCCTGGTGCCGATCAGCGCCCACGCACTGTTCGCCCGACCGCTGGTGGTGTCGCCGGACTCCGTCCTGGCGGTGGAGGTGCTCACCCGCACCGACGGCGCGGGCGTGCTCTGGTGCGACGGGCGGCGGGCCGTGGACCTGCCGCCGGGCGCGCGCATCGAGGCCCGGCGCGGCATCCACCCCGTGCTGCTCGCCCGCCTGCACACCGCACCGTTCACCGACCGGCTGGTCGCCAAGTTCGACCTGCCCGTCGGTGGCTGGCGAGGGGCGCGTCGCCCCCGGGCCTGACCGACCCGCCGCGTAGGGTCTGGCGCGTGCTCGAGGAGATGCGCATCCGCGGCCTCGGTGTCATCGACGACGCCGTGCTCGAGCTCGCCCCCGGGCTGACGGTCGTCTCGGGCGAGACCGGCGCCGGGAAGACGATGGTCGTCACCGGGCTCGGCCTGCTCTTCGGCGGACGCGCCGACCCGGGTGCCGTGCGCCCCGGCGCGAAGGCCGCCTCCGTCGAGGGCCGGCTGCGGGTCGACCCGGTCGGGGCCGTGGCGGCCCGGGCAGAGGAGGTGGGCGGCGAGCTCGACGACGACGTGCTGCTCCTGGCCCGCACCGTCTCCGCCGAGGGTCGCTCCCGCGCTCACCTCGGGGGGCGCGGCGTCCCGGTGGGCACGCTCGCCGAGCTGGCCGACTCCTGCGTGGCGGTCCACGGCCAGTCCGACCAGTCGCGCCTGCTCCAGCCGGTGCGGCAGCGCGAGGCGCTCGACCGCTACGCCGGCGGAGCCGTCGAAGGCCCGCTCGCCGCGTACCGCTCCGCGTTCGACGAGCTGCGGTCCGTCCGCGACCTGCTCCAGGAGCTGACCACCCGGGCCCGCGAGCGAGCCCAGGAGGCCGACGTGCTGCGCTTCGGGCTCGAGGAGATCGAGGCGGTGCGACCCGAGCCGGGGGAGGCCGCGGCGCTGGCCGTCGAGGAGGCCCGGCTCGGCCACGCCGACGCGCTGCGGCTGGCCGCGGACACCGCCCGCGCCGCGCTGCTCGGAGACGACTCCTCGGCCGCCGAGGACGGCCGCGACGCGACCGGTCTGGTCGCGGCGGCCCGCCTCGCTCTCGAGCAGTCCGGTGTGGACGACCCGGCGCTGGCGGAGCTGGTCGGCCGGCTCCGCGAGGTGGGCTACCTGCTGGCCGACACGGGAGCCGACATCGCGGCCTATGCCGCCGGTGTGGAGACCGACCCGGCCCGGCTCGCTGTCGTCCAGGAGCGCCGCGCGGCGGTCACCCGGCTGGTGCGCAAGTACGCCGAGGACCCGGTCGGGGGCACCGAGGAAGTCGATGGGGCGGCCTCCGTGCTGGCCTGGGCCGAGCGGGCGGCGACCCGGCTGGCCTCGCTCGAGGGCGACGACGACCGCATTGCCGGCCTGCGCGCCAGGCGGGACGAGCTCCTCGCCGAGCTCGCCGCCCGCGCGGCCGAGGTCTCCGCGGCCCGCACCGCGGCGGCCGGGCGCTTCTCGACGGCCGTGACCGCCGAGCTCGGCGCGCTGGCGATGGCCAACGCCGCGGTCGAGGTGCGGGTTTCCCAGACCGAGGCGGAGGGCGGCCTGCCGGTCGGTGACCGGCGGCTCGGGTACGGCCGGCACGGCGTGGACGACGTCGAGCTGCTGCTGCGCCCCCACGCGGGCGCGCCCAGCCGGCCGCTGCAGCGCGGCGCCTCCGGCGGCGAGCTGTCGCGGGTCATGCTCGCGGTCGAGGTGGTCTTCGCCGGCGCCGACCCGGTCCCGACGCTGGTGTTCGACGAGGTGGACGCCGGCGTGGGCGGGAAGGCCGCGGTAGAGGTGGGCCGTCGACTCGCCGCCCTGGCCCGGACCTCCCAGGTGCTGGTCGTGACCCACCTGCCACAGGTCGCCGCGTTCGCCGACCAGCACCTCGTCGTCCGCAAGGCCGACGACGGCGCGGTGACCCGCAGCGGCGTGGTGGCGCTCGACGACGCGGGCCGGCTGCAGGAGCTCTCCCGGATGCTCGCCGGGCTCGAGGAGTCGCGCGCGGCCAAGGCGCACGCCCGCGAGCTGCTCGACGCCGCCGCCGTGGAGAAGGTCTCGCTGACAGAGTGAGGCGTCCACACGCCCCTGGAGATCCCACCAGTCACACCTGTCACATGGCAGCATCGGCGCCATGCGCCTCGCCACCTTGCGCCGGTCCCGCACCGAGCCACCCCTGCCGGGCGTGCACGGGGTGGCCCGGGTCGACCCCCAGGTGAAGGAGCTGGTCCGTCGGACCCGGTCCGGCGACATCGCCGTGATCGAGCACCTCGACCTGGACGCGGCCAGCGCGCGGCTGCTGGTCGCCGCCCGGCCGGCGGCGGTGGTCAACGCCGCGCCGAGCACCAGCGGGCGCTACCCGAACCTGGGCCCGCAGGTGCTCGTGGAGGCCGGGATCCCCGTCCTGGACCGGGTCGGGCCGGAGGTGATGCGGGTCCTGCGCGACGGCGACCGGCTGCGCCTCGACGGCCACACGCTCTACCGCGGCGACGAAGCCGTCGCGCACGGTGACCGGCTCTCCACCGACTCGGTCGCGCTGGCGACGGAGCGGGCGAAGGCCGGCCTCCGCGTGCAGCTGGAGGCGTTCGCCGGCAACACCGTCGAGCACCTGCGCCGTGAGCGGGACCTGCTCCTCGACGGCGAGGGCGTGCCCGAGGTCGCCACCGCGCTGGCCGGCCGGCCGGTGGTCGTGGTCTCCCGCGGTCACGGCTGGGAGGACGACCTGCGGCGGTTGCGGCACTGGATTCGCACGGCACGACCGGTGCTCGTCGGCGTCGACGAGGGCGCCGATGCCCTGCTCAGCGCCGGGCTGCGCCCGGACCTGGTCGTCGGCAACCCGGACCTGGTGAGCGAGGACGTCCTGACCAGTGGGGCGGAGGTGGTCGTCCGCGCCGACCGCGACGGCGGCGCGGCCGGCCTGGCCCGGGCCGATGCGCACGGAGCGCGCACCGTGGTGTTCCCCGTGACCGGCACCAGCGAGGACGCCGCCCTGCTGCTCGCCGACGCCCACGACGCCGCCCTGATCGTCGGGGTCGGCTCGCACGCCGCGCTCGCGGAGTTCGTGGACCGCGGCCGGGCGGACATGGCCGGCACCTTCCTCACCCGGCTGAAGGTCGGCACCCGGCTCGTCGACGCGTCGGTGGTCGCCACCGTCTACCGGCGCCCGACGCCGGGCTGGCCGCTGTGGCTGCTCGTCGTCCTGCTCCTCGCGGGTGCGGTCGCCACCGCCGTGCTCTCGGGGGACGCCACGCCGGTCGGGCAGTGGCGGGAGTCGGTGGTGGACGCCGTGACCGGACTCGTCGGCGGCGCACCGTGAGCGGTCCGCGCTACCACCTGCTCTCGCTGCTCGCGGCAGGGCTCGCGATGGCGCTCGGGCTCGGCCTCGGTGCCGGCCCGGTCGCCGAGCAGAGCGCCGACGACAGCGCGCGCAGCGCGTCGCGGCTGCAGGACCGGGTCGGCCGGCTGCAGGACCGGGTCGCTGCCCTGTCGGCCGAGCAGGGCCGGGACGCCGAGCGGCTCACCGCCCTGGCCCGGCCGCTCACCGACGGCCGTCTCGACGGTCGCAGCGTGCTCCTCGTCGCCACACCGGACGCCCGCGCGACCGACGTACGCCGGGCCCGCGCGGCCCTGGAGACGGCGGGCGCCACCGTGACCGGCACCGTGCGACTCACCGGCACGTACGTGGACCCGGCGCGCGCCCAGTCGCCGCTCGAGGACCTCGCGCTGCGGCTCGTCCCGCCCGGCGTCGAGTTCGCGGACGGGTCCAGCGCCATCGAGCGGGTCGGCACGGTGCTGGCCCGCGCCACCGTGCAGCGTCCGGAAGGGGACGCCGCCCCGTCGAGCCAGGTCGACCAGGACGCCGCCGAGGTGATCGCCGGGCTGGAGGAACTGTCGGCACTGCGCCTGGACGGGGAGCCCGGCCTGCGGGCCGAGCTCGCGGTGATGGTCGCCGGCCCGGCCGAGGAGGCCGACGCGCAGCCGGCGCTGATGGGCCTGCTCACCGCGCTCGACGCCGGCAGCCGCGGTGCGGTCCTGGCCGGCCCGGACGACGGAGCCGCCGGACCGCTGCGGTGGGTGCGGGACCCGGAGGGCGACACGCCGGAGGGCGTCTCGACGGTCGACGGGGTCGGCACGCCCGCCGGGGCAGCCGCCCTGGTGCTCGCACTGGCCGAGCAGGCGGCCGGGAAGGCCGGCCAGTACGGCCTCGGCCACGGCGCGCGCGCCGTGATCCCCGTCGCAGCCGCCGACGGCTGATATCCTCGAAGCCCGTGGACAGACGGAGTTTCCTCCGTCGCACTCGGACCACGGGAGCCCCCATTGGCCGCATCGGCGACCACCAAGCACATCTTCGTGACCGGGGGCGTCGCCTCCTCGATCGGCAAGGGCCTCACGGCGTCGGGCCTTGGTCACCTCCTGCGATCCCGTGGGCTGCGGGTGACCATGCAGAAGCTCGACCCGTACCTCAACGTCGACCCCGGGACAATGAACCCGTTCCAGCACGGCGAGGTGTTCGTCACCGACGACGGTGCCGAGACCGACCTCGACGTCGGGCACTACGAGCGGTTCCTCGACCGCGACCTGCACGGCTCCGCCAACGTCACGACCGGCCAGGTCTACTCCACGGTCATCGCCAAGGAGCGCCGCGGGGAGTACCTCGGCGACACCGTCCAGGTCATCCCGCACATCACCAACGAGATCAAGTCCCGGATCCGGGCGATGGCCGGCCCCGACGTCGACGTGGTGATCACCGAGATCGGCGGGACGGTGGGCGACATCGAGTCGCTGCCGTTCCTCGAGTCGGTCCGCCAGGTGCGCCATGACGTGGGCCGGGACAACGTGTTCTTCCTGCACATCTCGCTGGTGCCCTACATCGGCCCGTCGGGTGAGCTGAAGACCAAGCCCACGCAGCACTCGGTGGCCGCGCTGCGCTCCATCGGCATCCAGCCCGACGCGATCGTCTGCCGGTCCGATCGGGAGATCCCGCCGGCGGTGAAGCGCAAGATCTCGCTGATGTGCGACGTCGACGAGGAGGCGGTGGTCGCCGCCAAGGACGCGCCGTCCATCTACGACATCCCCAAGGTGCTGCACGCCGAGGGCCTCGACGCGTACGTCGTGCGCCGGCTCGGCCTGGCCTTCCGCGACGTCGACTGGACCGAGTGGGACGACCTGCTCCGGCGCGTCCACCACCCGGCCCACCACGTCACGGTGGCCCTCGTCGGCAAGTACGTCGACCTGCCCGACGCCTACCTCTCGGTCTCCGAGGCGTTGCGCGCCGGTGGCTTCGCCAACGACTGCAAGGTGACGATCCGGTGGGTCATCTCCGACGACTGCCAGAGCCAGGAGGGCGCGGCCCGCGAGCTCGACGATGTCGACGCGGTGTGCATCCCGGGCGGCTTCGGCGTCCGCGGCATCGAGGGCAAGGTCGGCGCGATCCGGTACGCCCGCGAGCACGGCATCCCGACCCTCGGCCTGTGCCTG
Source organism: Actinomycetes bacterium (assembly GCA_036375795.1). Lineage (GTDB taxonomy): Bacteria > Actinomycetota > Actinomycetes > JACCUZ01 > JACCUZ01 > DASVBQ01. The sequence goes on along the minus strand of DASVBQ010000102.1, from coordinate 180 downwards.
GGCCTGCAGTGCATGGTCATCGAGTACGCGCGCAACGTCGCCGGCCTGGCCGACGCCGGGTCGACCGAGTTCGACGACCGGACCCCGCACCCGGTCATCTCGACCATGGCCGACCAGCACGACGTGGTCGCCGGCGAGCGCGACATGGGCGGCACGATGCGGCTCGGGCTCTACCCGGCG
>DASVBQ010000091.1:0-6258 GCA_036375795.1 Actinomycetes bacterium | reverse complement strand
CAGGCGGGCCCGGCTGGTCCACGAGTCGCAGCGCCGCCACGACGCGAGGGTCGATGTGACCCCCGGCGGCACCGTGACCGAGCGGTGGCTGCCGGTGCGGCGGGTCGGGCTGTACGTGCCGGGCGGGCTGCTGGCCTATCCCTCGAGCGTGGTGATGAACGTGGTGCCGGCCCTGGTCGCCGGCGTGGGGTCGCTCGCCGTCGCCAGCCCGCCGCAGAAGGACAACGACGGACTCCCGCATCCGGCGATCCTCGCCGCATGCGCGCTGCTCGGCGTCGAAGAGGTGCATGCGGTGGGCGGCGCCCAGGCCATCGCGATGTTCGCCTACGGCACGCAGGCCTGCCGGCCCGCCGACCTGGTGACCGGGCCGGGCAACATCTACGTCACGTCCGCCAAGCGCCTGCTCAAGGGCGTCATCGGCATCGACTCCGAGGCCGGCCCGACCGAGATCGGCATCCTCGCCGACGACAGCGCCGAGCCGGCCTACCTCGCGGCCGACCTCGTCGCGCAGGCCGAGCACGACCCGAACGCCTCCTGCCTGCTGGTCACGCCCAGCGCCGAGCTGCTCGACGCGGTTGACCGCGAGCTGGACAAGCAGGTCCCCGCGACCCGGCACCGGGAGCGGGTGGAGGCCGCGTTGTCCGGCCAGTCCGCGTACGTGCTCGTGGACGACCTCGAGCAGGGGCTGGACGTCGTCGACGAGTGGGCCGCGGAGCACCTCGAGGTCGTGACGCGGGACGCCCGGACCTGGGCCGATCGCGTGACCAACGCCGGCGCGGTGTTCGTCGGGCCGTACTCGCCGGTGTCGCTCGGCGACTACCTGGCGGGGTCCAACCACGTGCTGCCGACCGCCGGCACCGCCCGCCACTCCGGCGGGCTCTCGGTGCAGTCCTTCCTGCGCAGCGTGCACGTCGTGGAGTACGACCGCGACGCCCTCGCCGGGGTGGCCCACCACGTGGACGCGCTGGGCGGCGCCGAGGACCTCGCAGCCCACGTCGACGCGGTGCGGGCTCGGATACCGCGATGAGCGAGGTCGAGAAGCTGCTGCGCGAGGACCTGCGCGGCCGTACGCCGTACGGCGCCCCGCAGCTCGACGTCGCGGTGCGGCTGAACACCAACGAGAACCCGTACCCGCCCTCGAGCGGGCTGGTCGAGGACCTCGCCGCGAAGGTGGCCGAGGCCGCGCGCCTGATGAACCGCTACCCGGACCGCGACGCCGTGACGCTGCGGACGGAGCTCGCGACCTACCTCACCCGAACCACCGGGCTGCCGCTGGGCGCGGAGCAGGTTTGGGCCGCCAACGGCAGCAACGAGATCCTCCAGCAGCTGCTGCAGGCCTTCGGCGGGCCGGGCCGGACCGCGCTGGGTTTCGAGCCGACGTACTCCATGCACCGGCTCATCGCGCAGGGCACCGGCACCCGCTGGCTCGGCCTCGAGCGCCTCGCCGGCTTCCGGCTCGAACCGGAGCAGGCCGCGCTGGTCGTGAACGAGCACGCGCCCGAGGTCGTGTTCCTCTGCTCGCCCAACAACCCGACCGGGACGGCGCTCGACCTCGAGGTGATCGAGGCCGTCTACGACGCGGCCCGCGGCATCGTCGTGGTCGACGAGGCGTACGCCGAGTTCTCCGACCGTCCGTCGGCCGTCACGCTGCTGCCCGGCCGGGCCAGGTTGGTCGTCACCCGGACCATGTCGAAGGCGTTCGCGTTCGCGGCGGCCCGGCTGGGCTACCTCGCGGCCGACCCGGACGTCGTGGACGCGCTGCAGCTGGTGCGGCTGCCGTACCACCTGTCGGTGCTCACCCAGGCCGCCGCTCTCGCCGCCCTGGCCCACGCCGACGAGCTGCTCTCGACGGTCGAGGCGGTGAAGGTGCAGCGGGATCGGCTGGTCCGGGAGCTGCGGGAGATGGGCCTCGACGTCGTCGAGTCGGACGCGAACTTCGTGCTGTTCGGCGAGTTCGGCGACCAGCACGCCACCTGGCAGGGTCTGCTCGACCGCGGCGTCCTGGTGCGCGACGTCGGGCTGCCGGGCTGGCTGCGGGTGACCGCGGGCACCGAGGAGGAGACCACGGCGTTCCTCGACGCGATGCGTGCGGGGACGGCCACGATCGGAGGAGGGGCCCAGTGAGCCGCAGCGCGAGGGTCGAGCGGGAAACCAAGGAGTCGAAGGTGCTCGTCGAGCTCGACCTCGACGGCTCCGGTCGCACCGAGGTCGACACCGGGGTGCCCTTCTTCGACCACATGCTTCAGCAGCTCGGCCGGCATGGCGGCTTCGACCTGGTCGTGCGCACCCGCGGCGACCTGGAGGTCGACGCGCACCACACCGTGGAAGACACCTCGATCGCGGTGGGGCAGGCCCTGCGCGAGGCGCTCGGTGACAAGGTCGGCATCCGGCGTTTCGGGGACGCGCTCGTCCCCCTGGACGAGACGCTGGTGCAGGCGGCGGTGGACCTCTCCGGCCGGCCGTACGTCGTGCATTCCGAGCCGGAGATGGTGGAGCTGATCGGCACGTACGACACGACGTTGACCCGCCACATCTGGGAGTCGCTGACGGCCAGCGCGCAGATCTGCCTGCACGTGCGCGTGCTGGCCGGTCGCAACGCCCACCACGTCGTGGAGGCGCAGTTCAAGGCGGTGGCCCGAGCCCTGCGCGACGCGGTGACGCTCGACGCCCGCGTCGTCGGCGTGCCGTCCACCAAGGGCACCCTCTCCGGCTGAGGGCTGCCAGCCGGACGGACGACCCCCGATGGTGCGAAGGGGTCAAGTTCGGCCGAACGCGCCCACTGCCGGCCGATACCGGCCGACAGTGGGCGCATGGCGACGCTCACCGACGTCTCGACCGCCTCGATCCTCGCCCGCGGACCGCTTGAGCGGGTGCGTGAGGCGGTCGTCCGGCTCGGGAAAGAGGCGTGGGTCGCGCCCGCCGGTCGGGGATGGGTGCTCGTGCTGCCGGACGAACCGGCGGACCTGGCCACGGTCCGCGACGAGGTGGACCCCTACGACCTGGTGGGGATCGGCCGCGCCCTGTGCGACCAGGGGCTGGCCCAGGTGCTGGTGTTCTCGGTCCGCCGCGGCCTGGGCGTCAGCCAGCTGATGTCGCGTGACCACGACACGGCCTTCATCGGCTGGCGCAGCGCGGACTCCGGCGAGTCGCCGGCGTCGCGGGTGGAGCCGGACGCGTTCACGTTCTGCTCGCGCTACGGGGTGCCGGAGCGCACCGAGCTGCTCGAGCTGCTCCTCGACGACTGCAGCGGGTCCGCCGACGAGCGGCTCGCCGCGTTCTGCGTGGCGCTCGGGCTGCCGCCGGTCGCGATCGGGGTCACGTCGACCCGACTCGCCGAGGAGCGCATGCACCTGCCCGGCGTTGAGCGGCACCGGCGCCGCGGCCGGCTCGAGCGGTGGCTAGGCCGGGACTTCTCCCCGGTGCCGTGGCCCCGGCGCACCTGGGCCCTTCGGGGGCTGCACACCCTCCTGCTCTGTGTCGGGCTGCTGGTGTTTGTGGACGGGTGGGTCGCGTCGGGCAGCTGGGTCCACCTCCTGCTGGCCCTGGGGGCTGTCGTGGCCCTCACCGGCCTGGTCGCCGAGGCCGGCGGCGAGCTGCGCCGTGGGACGGGTCGGCTGGGCAGGGGCCTGCGCGCGGCGGGGACCGGCGGGGGGTCGGTCCACCGCCGCGCGTAGTGCCTTGCCGCACGGTTGTGCGGCAAGGCACTAGGCGGCGGGAGGCAAGGGCACTACGCGGCAGGTGGGGTGCCCGGTTTCCAAGCCCTGCCGCACGGGTCTGCGGCAGGGCACTACGCGGCGGGGACAGGCTCCCCGGGCGTGGACGGTCCGGCTGGGCAGGCGTTCTGCTGGGCAGGCGCTCGGCTGGGTAGGCGTTCGGCTGGGTAGCCTCGTGCGGGTGAGCCCGCGCGTCGTCGTCCTCGACCACGGCTCGGGGAACCTGCGGTCCGCCGAGCGCGCCCTGGCCCGCGCCGGCGCCGACGTGACGGTCACCGCCGACATGGACTCCGCGATGGCCGCCGGCGGGCTGGTCGTTCCCGGGGTGGGCGCGTTCGCGGCCTGCATGGCCGGGCTGCGCGAGGTGCGCGGCCCGCAGATCGTGGACCGGCGGCTCGCCGGGGGGCGGCCGGTGCTGGGCATCTGCGTCGGCATGCAGATCCTCTTCGAGGAGGGCCTGGAGCACGGGGTACGCACCGACGGCTGCGGCGAGTGGCCCGGCACGGTCGAGCGGCTGCACGCACCCGTGCTGCCCCACATGGGCTGGAACACGGTGAAGGTCCCCGAGGGCAGCCGATTGTTCGAGGGCGTCGAGGACGAGCGGTTCTACTTCGTGCACTCCTACGCCGTACGCCACTGGGACCTGCCCCCGTCGGAGTGGCTCGCGGCGCCGCTCGTGACCTGGGCCGAGCACGGCGAGCCCTTCGTCGCCGCGGTCGAGAACGGCCCGCTGTCGGCGACGCAGTTCCACCCGGAGAAGTCCGGCGACGCGGGCGCCGCCCTGCTGCGCAACTGGGTGCGGAGCCTGTGAGCCGCGAGCGCGCGCAGCGCCGGGCGGAACGCGAGCTGGTCGCCGCCCGGGCCCGCGAGGAGCACGAGCGGCGGCTCGCCCGCGAAGCACAGCGGCGCGCGACCCGGGCGGCGTGGCGGGCGAGGATGCCTCGGCGGACGCGGTGGCGTGGCCAGCAGGGGCTGCTCGCGCGTCGACGCCGCGCGCAGAACGCGGTGATCCTCGGCCTCTACCTCGCCGTGCAGGCCATCGTGTGGCTGATCACCGCCGACCCGTGGGTGCGGGCGGCCAGCGCGCTGCTCGGCGTCCTCGCCCTGCCGGTGCTGGTGACCCTGACCCTGGACCGGAGGTCCCGACCGTGACAACCAACGGACCGACGACCGACCGGCTCGTCCTGCTGCCCGCCGTGGACGTCGCCGACGGCCGGGCGGTGCGCCTCGTGCAGGGCGCCGCCGGGAGCGAGACGTCGTACGGCGACCCGCTCGCCGCGGCGATGGCATGGCAGGACGCCGGTGCGGAATGGATCCACCTCGTGGACCTCGATGCGGCGTTCGGCCGCGGCGAGAACCGGGCCCTTCTCGCCGATGTCGTCGGCCGGCTCGACGTGCAGGTCGAGATGTCCGGCGGCATCCGCGACGACGCCTCCCTCGACGCCGCACTGGCCACGGGCTGCGCCCGGGTCAACATCGGCACGGCGGCGCTCGAGGACCCGCAGTGGTGCGCGCGGGCGATCGCCCGGCACGGCGAGCGGATCGCGGTGGGGCTCGACGTCCGCGGCACCACGCTCGCCGCCCGCGGCTGGACACAGGAAGGCGGCGAGCTGTACGACGTCCTCGCCCGCCTCGACCGGGACGGCTGCGCGCGATACGTCGTCACCGACGTCGGGCGCGACGGGACGATGACCGGGCCGAACCTCGACCTGCTGCGCGGCGTGTGCGCGGCCACCTCCCGGCCCGTCATCGCGTCCGGCGGGGTGTCCAGCCTCGAGGACCTGCGGGCGATCGCCTCGCTGGTACCCGAGGGGGTCGAGGGCGCCATCGTCGGCAAGGCGCTCTACGCCGGCGCGTTCAACCTCGAGGACGCCCTGGCGGTGGTCGCGTGAGCGCCCGCCGCAAGGTCTCCTCCGGCGCCCCGTGGGAGTCGGTCGTCGGCTACTCGCGGGCGGTCGCCGCGGGCGACCACATCTGGGTGACGGGCTGCACCTCGGTCGTGGACGGCAAGGTGGTGCACGAGGGCGACGCGTACGAGCAGACGAAGCAGGCGATCGCGAACATCCGGTGGGCGCTGCGCGAGCTGGACTCCGACCTGGCCGACGTGGTGCGCACCCGCATCTTCGTGACCGACATCTCCCGCTGGGAGGAGTACGGCCGCGCGCACGGCGAGATGTTCGGCGACACGATGCCGGCCACCTCGATGGTGCAGGTGTCGGCGCTGATCGACCCGCTGATGCTGGTCGAGGTCGAGGCGGTGGCGCACAAGCCCGGGTCGGGTTGGTGAGCTCGAACCTCGCCGTGCGGGTGATCCCGTGCCTGGACGTGGATGCCGGGCGCGTGGTGAAGGGCGTCAACTTCACCGACCTGCGCGACGCAGGCGACCCGGTGGAGATGGCCCGGGTCTACGACGCGGAGGGCGCCGACGAGCTGGTGTTCCTCGACATCACCGCGTCGAGCGGGTCCCGCGAGACGACGTACGACGTGGTGCGCCGGACCGCCGAGCAGGTCTTCATCCCGCTCACGGTCGGGGGCGGCGTGCGCA
>DASVBQ010000087.1:0-7736 GCA_036375795.1 Actinomycetes bacterium | reverse complement strand
GCGCAGTAGGCGGCGTGCTTCTCCATCGCCTGGAAGGTGAACGGCGAGTTCAGCAGGTAGACGTCGTCCATCAGGGCGGCCTTCTTCAGCCACTCCCGCGGCACGTAGTACCAGTACGCGAGCCGGTCGATGACCAGGTCGTACGACGGGCGATACCGCAGGTCGAAGGGCTCGATCGTGATGCGTTCGACGTCGTAGCTGTGCTGCGTCCCCGAGCCGTCGGTGACGGTGCCGACGCGGCGGACGAGGTCCTCGAAGACCGTGGGCCAGTCGTTCTCGGTGCCCAGCAGCAGGCCGAGCAGGTGCCGGGTGCCGGTCATCGTCGTCCCTTCGCCGTTGTGGCAAGCACCATAGGGTGGTCCCCGTGCTGAGGCGAGTGGCGGCGACGCGCTATGTCACGCCGCTGCGCGAGGGCGGCTCGCTACCCGGGCTGATGGAGGCCGACGACCTGGGCACCTACGTGGTGAAGTTCGTCGGCGCCGGACAGGGCCGTAAGACGCTGGTCGCCGAGGTGATCTGCTGGGCGCTCGCTCGCGGCCTGGGCCTCGACGTCCCGGACCTGGTGACGGTGGACGTCGACCCGGCGCTCGCGCAGGGTGAGCCGGACGAGGAGGTGCAGGACCTGCTCCGCGCCAGTGGCGGCACGAACCTCGGCGTGGACTACCTGCCCGGTGCGCTGGACCTCGACCGGCCGGACGGCGTGGTCGACGCGGCCTGGGCCGCGCGGGTGTTGTGGTTCGACGCGTACGTCGGCAACGTGGACCGGTCCTGGCGAAACCCCAACATGCTGCTGTGGCACGGCCGGCCGTACCTCATCGACCACGGCGCGACGCTGACCTTCCACCACAGCTGGGCGGCGGCGGCCGGCTGGCCGACCCGGCCGTACGACGCCCGCGACCACGCGCTCGCCCGGATGCGGCCAGACGTCCGGTCGGTCGACCGCGAGATGTCGGCGCTGCTCACCGGTGACCTGCTGGCGGGCGCGGTCGACGAGGTCCCGGACGTCTGGTTGGCGGACGAGGCCGGCTTCGGGTCCTGCGACGAGGCCCGGTCGGCATACCTGGACCAGCTCACCGCAAGACTCGACGCCCGGGACGGCTGGCTCGTGCCGCTCGCCGGCGGGATGGTGGCCTGATGCCCCGGCACCCGTTCGAGTACGCCCTGCTGCGGGTGGTGCCCCGGGTCGACCGGGGCGAGGCGCTCAACGCCGGTGTGCTGCTCTACTGCCAGGGCCTGGGCTACCTCGGGTCGCGGGTGCACCTGGACCGGGACCGGCTGCGCGCACTGGACCCCACGGCGGACGCGGACGCCATCGAGCGCGCCCTGCACGCGGCTGCCGACGTCTGCGACGGGTCGGCCGCATCGGGTGCCGCTGGTCGGGAGGACATCGGTCGGCGGTTCCGCTGGCTCACCGCGCCACGCAGCACCGTCGTGCAGCCGGGGCCGGTGCACACCGGCCTCACGAGCGACCCGGACGGTGATGCGGACCGGCTGCTGCGCCTCCTGGTGCTACCCGTCACGCCGGCCTGACGGCGTACGACGTCCTCGTCAGCAGAACCGGGGCAGGTGGTGCGCAAGCTGGCGCTGCCAGGCGGGCCAGTCGTGCGGCACGTCGTGACCCCACACGTCGAGCTCGTGCGGGATGCCCTTCTCCGCGAGGACCGCGGCGAACCGGCGCGTGCTGGGCAGTGCCCGCGTCGGGTTCTCCTCCCAGGAGCCCTGCCCGACGACGAGGACCAGGAGGACCCGCGACCTCAGCCACGCCAGGTGGCCACCGTGCAGGTTGGCGACGTAGTCCATCGGGTTGTGGAAGTAGGCCGCCTCGCCGCGCTCGCCCCAGCCGTGCCACTCCGAGGGGTCGTACGAGCCCGACAGGCACAGCGCCTGGGGGAACATGTCGGCGTGGCGCAGCGTGATGTTCGCCGCGTGGAAGGCCCCGAGGCTGCAGCCGGTGGCCACCATGTCGTCGCGACCGCCGCAGTCGTCCCGGACGAACGGCACGACCTGCTCGAGCAGCCAGCGCTCGTAGAGGTCGTGCCGCCGGGCTCGTTCCTCGAGCGGGACGGACCGGTCGGACCAGGTGAAGGCGTCCGCGGAGTCGACGCAGTAGAGCTTCGCCCGACCGGCGTCGAGCAGCCACCGGACGGCGTCCACCATGCCGTTGCTCTGGAAGTCCCAGGCGCTGCCGGCCTCCGACGGGAACACCAGCACGGGCCGACCCCAGTGGCCGTGCGCGACGACCTGCCCGCGGAAGCCGCTGTCCGGGGAGGTCAGCTCCACCGACCTCACGCGCCGGCCACCCGTCGGAGCAGGCCGGTCAGCCACGGGTCGAACGCGTCGCGCCAGGCCGTGTAGTTGTGCACGTCACGCACCTCGTGCAGCGCCACGTCGTAGCCCTGCGCGGCCAGCGCCCGAGCCATGATCCGGTTGTTGGCGATGTTCTCCTCGATGGTGCCGCAGGTCATGACCGTCGGCACGGGGGAGGGGTGCGCACCCGAGCGCAGGACGGTGGCGACGCTGCGCACGACCCGCTCGTACCGCGAGAAGTCCTTCTCGTGAGCGTCGTGGCTCGGGTGGAAGAACGACCCGGACTGCAGGAACAGCGCGTCGAACGAGCCGGCGCGGTACCGCTGGGCGTGCAGCATCGCAAGGGCGCCGAGGCTCGCGCCCATCCCGACGGTGGCGGTCGTCGCGACCTCGGCGCGCAGCCGGGGGAGCACTGCGAGGCAGAGGGCTCGGGTGTACGCGCCGTCGGCGGAGTAGCGCTCGTTGCGTGCACCGGGCGGCAGCAGGGCGGCGCGCAGGGGAGGGAGGTTGCCCGCCGCGATCCAGGCCGAGAGGTACGTCGTCAGGCGGGAGATGTGGTCGTACTCCGGCCCGTCGTGCACGACGAGCAGCGGGTGCGGTGCGTCGTCGGCCACGCCCTCGGGCGACCACAGCTCGCACCAGAGGTCCTCCTCGAGTGATCGCGCCGGAACCACCACGTCGCGGCGGGCGCCCTCGGGAGCGGGCTGGTCCAGCCAGAGGGGCGTCCGGTAGCCCGGCAGCTCGAGGACGGACTTGTCCCCGAATGCCCCCCGCACCAGGCGTGGGTTCGCCGGGTCAGTCGTGGTCTCGACCGAGCCGTCCTCGTGGGTGAGCTCGAGCAGGTACTCCACCCGGTCGACCTCGGGCCGGTCCAGCAGCAGCTCCCACACCCCGTCGACCCAGGTGAAGTGCAGCAGGTCCTCGGGGACCCGGACCTCCTGGTAGAGCCGGACGCCGCGCAGCCGCCGGTCCGCGTCGGCGACCCGGAACAACAGGTGCGTGGCGTCGGCGTCCGGGCCCACGTCGAGGACAGGCTCGATGGGCACCTGGTCACCTTAGGGGCGCCTCAGCTCCTTGATGCGCAGGCCCGCTCGGGAGTCCGCGACGAGCTGGGCCAGACGCCGGTCACGGGTCGCCTGCTGCTTCGCGCTGACAACCCACCAGACCGCGGTCCGCCGGTAGGACGGCGGCTGCGCGGTGAAGAACGCCCAGGCGAGCTCGTCGGCGCGGAAGGTCGCCTCGGCGGCCTGGTCGAGCCGGGCCTCGTGCCGCTGCTCGAACGAGTAGACGCCCGACCGGTCGTCCCGGCGGGCCATGAACGCGGCGGTGCCGGCCGGGCGCATCCGGCCCTGCTCGGTGAGCTCGGCGACCCGGCGGATGTTGACCTGGCTCCACGTGCTGCCGTTGCGCCGGGGGGTGAACCTGATCGAGTAGCTGTGGTCGTCGATCCGGCGACGGATGCCGTCGATCCAGCCGACGCACAGCGCCTCGTCGACCGACTCCGCCCAGGTCACGCTGAGGCGCCCGGTGCCCTTTTTCCAGTACCCGACCAGCAGCTCTGCCGCGGTGTCGCCGTGCGCCTCGAACCAGGCCGCGAGGTCGGCGGGCGTGGCGAAGAACTGCGGCGTCGGCTCGGTCACAGCAGGCTCAGCTGCGTGGGACGGGCGGCGGGGGGACCAGCCTCCACGTCGGGCGACCGCGACGCGGTGCGGACGACGCCGACCCGGTGCCTGCCCGACCGCCCGACGCCGTGCCGTCGCGCCAGGTCGCGCACCATGCCGGTGATCCTGTCCTGGTAGGCGCGCGGTGCGTAGCGCCGGTCGCCGTAGAGCTCGGCATAGCGGCGGAGCAGGTCGGGCCGGTCGCGGCGCAGCCAGGCCTGCCACCACTCCCGGGCGCCCGGCCGCAGGTGCAGCACGATCGGCGAGACGTGCGTGGCGCCGCTGGCCGCGATCGCTGCGACAGTCCGGTCCAGATCCTCGGGGGAGTCGGTGAGATAGGGCAGGACGGGGGCCATCAGCACGCCGCAGGGGATGCCGGCGTCGTTCAGCCTCCGCGCGACCTCGAGCCGGCGCAGCGGCGAGGGCGTCCCCGGCTCCACGGACCGCCAGATCCGGTCGTCGACGAACCCGACCGAGACCGCCGCCGACACGTCGGCCACCGACGCGGCCTGCACCAGGACCTCGAGATCGCGCAGGACCAGCGTCCCCTTGGTGAGGATCGAGAACGGGTTCGCGGCGTCGACCAGCGCCGCCAGCACGCCGGGCATCAGGCGGTAGCGCCCCTCGGCCCGCTGGTAGCAGTCGACGTTGGTGCCCATCGCGACGTGTTCACGGCGCCAGGACGGCCGGGCCAGCTCGCGACGCAGGACCTCGGCGACATTGGTCTTCACCACGATCTGGGAGTCGAAGTCGTGTCCCGCGTCGAGGTCGAGGTACTCGTGTGTCTTGCGAGCGAAGCAGTAGACGCAGGCATGGCTGCAGCCTCGGTAGGGGTTGACCGTCCAGCGGAACGGGACCCGGGACGCCTCGGGGACCTTGTTCAGGGCAGACCGGGCGGTCACCTCGTGGAAGGTGATGCCGCGGAACTCGGGGGTGTCGACGGTACGGGTGACGGCGCCCCGGGGGAGCAACGGCAGGTTGCCGGCCGGGCGCTCGGCCGCGCTCCCGGCGAGGCTCAGCTCGTCCCACCTCACCCGGATGATTAGAACAGGTGTTCGAACGCGCGTCCAGGGCGCCGGGCCGGGGAGTTGGTGCAGGGTGGTGGGCATGGAGGTGGCGCAGCACGTCGCGGAGGTGGAACGGCACGGGGAGCTGCTGGGGGAGGCCGCGCAGCGGGCGGGCCTGGTCGCCGAGGTACCGACCTGCCCGGGCTGGACCGTGCGCGACCTGCTGGCGCACCAGGGGATGGTGCACCGGTGGGCGGCGTCGTACGTCCGCCAGGGGCCTGCGGCGCGCGCCGGCGGGCGGCGCCCGGCGCTCGCTCGGGCGCCGGAGAGCGGAGTGCTCGAGTGGTACGTCGAGGGCCACCGGGCGCTCGTCGCCGTCCTGCGGGCGGCTCCGCCGGACCTCGAGTGCTGGACCTTCCTGCCAGCGCCGTCGCCCCTGGCGTTCTGGGCGAGACGGCAGGCGCACGAGACGGCCATCCACCGGGCGGACGCGGAGGCCGCGACCGGGCGCGTGCCGACGTACGACGTCGAGCTCGCCGCGGACGGCATCGACGAGCTGCTTGCCGGCTTCTTCGCCCGGCCGGACAGGGAGCTCGTCGCGGACCCGCCACGCAGTCTGCGGGTCGACCCCACCGACGTGGCGCGTTCGTGGCACGTCGCCCTAGGGCCCGCAGGGTTGCGGCTGACCGTCGACGGGAGGCAGGACGCCGACCTGGTCCTGTCCGGCGGTGTGTCCGACCTGTACCTGCTCCTCTGGAACCGGAGGCCGGTTGGTGCGCCCCGGCTGGAGGGTGACGACCGGGTGCTGGAGCTCTGGCGGGAACGTGCCCGAGTCGTCTGGGGGTGAGCCGCTGGGCGCAGCGCCCGGGTCAGCCGAGGAGTTCTTCGCAGGCAGCCCGCGCGGCCTCGCTACGAGGCGGCCGACCGGGGAGGCACGTCCGCGAACGGAAATGACATAATGTCGGTTATCGGCGCATAGATAGCGGGAGTTGAAGTAGATGCGACTACTCCCGTCCCTCGACATCGACCACGTTCCTGCAGGTCAGGTTTCCACGGATGCGAGGTGAGTAGCGACCAGCGAGGCGATCCGGGAGTTCGGTTCCTGCGCGAACATCCCGGCCACGTGCTGGACGGCTGGCCGCTGCCGGCCGATTGATTTCTTACAAGAGCGACAGCTCACGACACACGAGACTTGAGACTCCAGACAGAGGAGGAACCCATGGAGAACGTGGTCATGAATGCGTCGGTCTCGGTGGATGGCTTCATTGCGGCTGAGAACGACGATCCTGGTCCACTGTTCGAATGGTTGGTCAACGGTGACGTGCCGTTAGACGAGAGCGGCGTACTGAACGTGTCACAAGCGTCCTACGACCACATCCGGCCGTACTGGGACCAGATCGGGGTGACAATCGCCGGCCGCCACGTCTTCGACATCACGGAAGGTTGGGACGGGAAGCCTCCGAGCGGGATCGACCACGTGGTCGTCGTGACACACCGGCCGGCGCCCGAGGGCTGGGACCCCAACGCGCCGTTTCACTTCGTCGACGGCATCGAGGCCGCCGTGACCAAGGCGAAGGAGCTCGCGGGTGGCCGCACTGTCGAGGTCGCGGCCGGCGACGTCGGCGGACAGGTGCTCGCCGCAGGTTTGGTCGACGAGGTGCGCATGGACGTCGCACCCGTCGTGTTCGGGTCCGGCAAGCGCTACTTCGGGTCGGTCCACGCACAGCACCTGTTGGAGGATCCCGACGTGGTGATTCTGGGCAACCGGGTGCTTCACCTGCGCTATCGGGTGCGCCGTTGACCGATCTGAGGAGGGTGCGCGAAGAAGTCCACTGCGAACGGGGACCACCCGCTCGACGTCATCAGCGGTGACTACTGCCTCGTCTTTCAGAAGGTCAGTTAGAGCGCGGCGCGCCACACAGCCGCAGTCTGCGCCGTCGCGCGCACCGGCTACTCCCGGCTCATCAACTCCCGTCCCTGCCAGTTCAGCTCGACCCGTGTCACGTCCGCGGGGCCGGTCAGGTGCCGACGTAGGCCGCGAGGTGCTCGCCCGTGAGGGTGGAGCGGGCGGCGACGAGGTCGGCGGGTGTGCCCTCGAAGACGATCCGGCCGCCGTCGTGGCCGGCGCCGGGCCCGAGGTCGATGATCCAGTCGGCGTGCGCCATGACCGCCTGGTGGTGCGCGATGACGATGACCGACTTGCCGGAGTCGACCAGCCGGTCGAGCATGCCGAGCAGCTGCTGCACGTCGGCGAGGTGGAGGCCGGTGGTCGGCTCGTCGAGGGCATAGACGTCGCCCTTCTCGGCCATGTTGGTGGCCAGCTTGAGCCGCTGCCGCTCGCCGCCGGACAGCGTGGTGAGCGGCTGGCCGAGGATGAGGTAGCCGAGCCCGACGTCGACCAGCCGGTCGAGGATCTTGTGGGCGGCCGGCGTGCCCGCCTCGCCGTCCTCGAAGAAGTCCTCAGCCTCGGTCACCGACATCGCGAGCACTTCGGCGATGTTCCGGCCGCCCAGCGTGTAGTCCAGCACCGACGCTTGGAACCGCTTCCCCTCGCAGTCCTCGCAGGTGGACTCGACGGTGGCCATGACGCCCAGGTCCGTGTAGATGACGCCGGCGCCGTTGCACGTGGGGCAGGCGCCCTCGGAGTTGGAGCTGAACAGCGCCGGTTTCACGCCGTTGGCCTTCGCGAACGCCTTGCGGATCGGCTCGAGCAGGCCGGTGTACGTCGCCGGGTTGCTCCGTCGCGAACCACGGATCGCAC
>DASVBQ010000080.1:0-5001 GCA_036375795.1 Actinomycetes bacterium | reverse complement strand
CTCCACGCGTACGTCGTGGCCCAGCCCTTCCCGCAGCTCCGTGAGCCGGCGCCGGGAGTAGCCGGTGACGTCGCCCGCGACGTGCACCGAGGCCGCACCGGCCTCCTGCGCCAGCCGGGCGACCTCTTCAGGCCACCGACCGCGGCGCACCACCAGGCCGGCGCCGCGATCCGCCAGGGAGGCGTCGAGGTCGGCGTGCGACTCGGCCAGGAAGCGGGCTCGGTTGGGGCGGTTGTAGGCGGAACGGAGGATCGCCTCGTCGAGCACGAAGACCGGGACCACCGCGTCGGCCTCGTGCGCAGCCGCCGAGAGGACCGGGTTGTCGTGGACGCGCAGGTCGCGGGTCAGGACGGCGAGGGCGACGGACGACACGTGGGTCTTCCTGCCCCGCGGCGAGCGCGGATGCACGGTGCGCGCGCTACAGCGCGCTGCCGGCGACCCAGTCCTCCCACGAGACGTTCCAGTCGGTGTAGCCGTTGCCGGGCTCGAGCTGGCGCGGGGAGCCGACGACCTTCACGACGTCGCCGACGGTGCTCTTGTTGAACAGCCAGATGGCGTTGCTCATGCTCATGCCGACGCAGCCGTGGCTGACGTTGTCACGGCCCTGCGACGCGACCGACCAGGGCGCGCCGTGGACGAACTCGCCGCTCCACGTGACACGCATCGCGTACGGAACGTCGAGCCGGTAGTACTCCGGGTCCCCGGGGCTGATCCCGATGGTCTGGGCGTCCATGACCTTCAGGGTGTGCTTCTCGAGGATGACCTTGGTGCCGCTGCGGGTCAGGAAGCCGGCCTTGCCGGTGCTCACCGGGATGACCCGGACCTTCTTGCCGTTGCGGTAGACCGTGAGGTGGTGGGCGTCGACGTCGACCACGCTGACCATCGACGAGCCGGTGCTGAACTTCACGGTCCGGTTCTCCATGCCCCAGACGCCGCGGCCCGCGTCGACACCCTTGAGGTCGACCTCGACCTTCACGTCGGTGTAGGCGGGCCAGAACTCCTTGGGCCGGAAGTGGATCTCCTCGTCGCTGATCCAGCTCCAGGAACCCTCGATCGGCTTGGAGCTCGTCACGGTGAGCGCCTGCTCGACAGCGGCGCGGTCCTTGACCCGCTCGGTGAAGCGCACGATCACCGGCATGCCGACGCCGACGTTCTGGCCGTCCAGCGGGGAGATGTAGGTCTCGAGGACGCGCCGCGGGGCGACCGTCGCGAAGAACCCGGACCGCTCGGTAACCAGGCCCTTCGCGTCCACGGCGGTCGCGTGGAGGCGGTAGTGCCGGGCGATCTTCAGCTCGTCGGTGGAGGTCCAGGTCAGCCCGTCGGGAGCGATCTCCCCCGCGACCGCGCGGTCCTTGTCGTCGGTGAGCGTGACGGCGGTGAGCTTGCCGTCGGTCGCGGTCACGGTGACCGGCTGGCCCGGCGGGACGTCGGTGGACGCCGACGCCGGCTGGAAGTCGATGGCGACCTTCGGCTCGGGTGCGGCCGCGTTCGCGGCCTCCACGGCAGCCTGGGCGGCCGGTGCCGGGCTCGAGGACGTCGAGCACCCGGTCGCGAGCACCGCCGACGCCACAGCGATCGCCACGCCGCCGAGCCTCAGCCGCCTGTGCATCGCCGCCCCGCCCCGATCCCCCAGCACCAGCATCCTCCTCGCCTCGCGCCGACGCTCATGACGAGGACAACGCCCCAGCAGTCTGACTGGTTGCGGCGTCAGACGTCCACCTGGCACCAGTCTCGCCGCATAACGAATCGGCAAGTCTCGACCCCGTCATGAGCCGGGCGCCCCGTCGAGACGGGCCGGGTCAGGCTGCGGGCTCGCCCCGGTAGTACTCGAAGACCATGCCGATGACGGCGAGCCCGCCGCCGATGGCGCCGATCACGAAGAGCCACCAGCCGACCACCACGCCGAGGAACGTGAGGGCGGCGCCGATCCCGCAGGCCAGCGGCCACCAGCTGTGCGGGCTGTAGAAGCCCAGCTCACCGGCACCGTCGGCGATCTCGGCGGTCACGCTGTCCTCGGGCCGCGGGTCGATCCGGCGGGCCGTGAAGAGCAGGTAGTAGCCGATCAGGAAGGCCAGCCCCGCGGTGAAGGCCAGCGCAACGGTGCCGACCGGCTCCTCGGCAAGCAGCCCGTAGATCACGGCTGCGATCGAGAAGAAGAAGAATCCGGCGGCGAAGAGCCACCCCTCGACCTTCATGCGGGGTCCCCTCCGAATCGTGAGCGCAGCGAGCGATCTGGTGGGGTGCTCATCGGCGCTGTCCTCCGGTGCCGCCTTCGAGATCAGGCTCGCCGTAGACCTGGTCGAGCAGGTTCTTGTCCTCCGTCGGCCGGTCCAGCGCCGCGATGTGCGGGTAGTGCAGGTCGAACGCCGGGCTCTCGGAGCGGATCCGCGGCAGCTCGAGGAAGTTGTGCCGCGGCGGCGGGCAGGACGTGGCCCACTCCAGCGAGCGGCCGTAGCCCCACGGGTCGTCGGTGGTGACCTTCGGTCCGCGCATGCTCTTGATGACGTTGTAGATGAACGGCAGCGTCGACGCGCCGAGCAGGAAGGACCCGATCGTCGAGACCATGTTCATGCCGGTGAAGCCGTCACTGGCGAGGTAGTCGACGTAGCGGCGCGGCATGCCGGCAACGCCCAGCCAGTGCTGGATCAGGAACGTCGTGTGGAAGCCGATGAACAGCGTCCAGAAGTGGATCTTCCCGAGCCGCTCGTCGAGCATCCGGCCGGTCATCTTCGGCCACCAGAAGTAGAAGCCCGCGTTCATCGCGAACACGACGGTGCCGAACACCACGTAGTGGAAGTGCGCCACCACGAAGTAGGTGTCGGACACGTGCCAGTCCAGCGGCGGCGACGCCAGGATCATGCCGGTCAGGCCGCCGAAGAGGAACGTCACGAGGAAGCCGATCGACCAGAGCATCGGTGTCTCGAACGTCAAGGAGCCGCGCCACATCGTGCCAATCCAGTTGAAGAACTTCACACCGGTCGGTACAGCGATGAGGAACGTCATGAACGAGAAGAACGGCAGGAGCACGGCTCCCGTCGGGAACATGTGGTGCGCCCAGACGGTCACCGAGAGGCCGGCGATCGCGACCGTGGCGAACACCAGGCCCTTGTAGCCGAAGATCGGCTTGCGGCTGAAGACCGGCAGCACCTCGGAGACGATGCCGAAGAACGGCAGCGCGATGATGTAGACCTCCGGGTGGCCGAAGAACCAGAAGATGTGCTGCCAGAGGATCGCGCCGTTGTTGGCCGGGTCGAAGATGTGCGCGCCGAACTTTCGGTCGGCCTCGAGCGCGAGCAGCGCGGCCGCCAGGGGCGGGAAGGCCATCAGCACGAGCACGCTGGTGAGCAGGATGTTCCAGGTGAAGATCGGCATCCGGAACATCGTCATGCCGGGCGCGCGCATGCAGAAGATCGTGGTGATGAAGTTGACGGCGCCGAGGATCGTGCCGAAGCCACCCAGCGCGAGACCCATGATCCACAGGTCGCTGCCCAGGCCCGGCGAGAACACCTCGGAGTTCAGCGGCGCGTAGGCGAACCAGCCGAAGGACGCGGCACCGTTCGGCGTGAAGAAGCCGGCCGAGGCGATGAGGCCGCCGAAGAGGAAGAACCAGTAGCTGAGCATGTTCAGCCGCGGGAACGCGACGTCCGGCGAGCCGATCTGCAGCGGCATGATGACGTTGGCGAAGCCGACGAACAGCGGCGTCGCGAACAGCAGCAGCATGATCGTGCCGTGCATGGTGAACAGCTGGTTGTACTGCTCACCGCTCAGCAGCTGGTTGCCCGGCCGGGCGAGCTCGGCGCGCATGACCATCGCCATGAGCCCGCCGATGAGGAAGAACACGAACGACGTGATCAGGTAGAGGTGCCCGATCGTCTTGTGATCGGTGGTGGTGACCCACTTGACGACGGCGCTGCCCTTGCGGCGGGTCCGGATCACTCCGGTGCCCGGACGTGGCTGTGCGGTGAGGGTCACTGGGCGCTCCCCGAGTCGTTGCGTTCCTTCAGTTCGGCGACGCGCGTCTGGTACTCCGACGGCGAGACGACCTCGACGTTGAACAGCATGCGCGCGTGGTCCTGACCGCACAGCTCGGCGCACCGGCCATGGAACGAGCCCTGCTTCGTCGGCGTGATCTCGAAGGTGTTGGGCTGCCCCGGGATGACGTCCATCTTGAACAGGAACGCCGGCACCCAGAACGAGTGGATGACGTCGTCGGACAGCAGGCGGAACTGCACGCTCTCACCTTCGGGCAGGACCAGCGTCGGGGGCTTCCCCGGCGTGCCGGTCGTCTGCGCGCCGCCGTCGCTGGCGTAGGTGAACTGCCACGACCACTGGATCCCGGTGACCGTGATCTTGTGGTCCGGGTTCGAGGAGGTCCGCATGATGATGTCCTCGTCACGCGCGGTGAAGTAGAAGAACACCGCGATCATGATGAACGGGACGACCGTGTACAGGACCTCGATCGGCAGGTTGTAGCGCGTCTGCGGCGGCAGGTGCGTGTCGCTGCGCTTGCGCCGGTAGGCGATGGCCGGCCACAGGATCAGACCCCACGTCAGCGCGCCGACCGCGAGCGCCGCGATCCACGACCCCTGCCACAGCGACAGGATCCTCGGTGCCTGGTCGGTGACGTCGCGCTCTGGCATCGCGAAGGTCGGCAGGTCCTCGGACGAGCAGGCGGTGAGGGTGAGCAGGAGCAGGCCGCTGAGAGCGAGGACCCTGCCAGGCGAGCCAAATGGCCGCGGTCGGTCTGAGCCGGACGGACGCAACGTTGCCTCTCCCGCGTGTCGTGCCGGAGACGGTCGCCCCAGCGGTCCTGTTCGCGGTGAGCACCCTACTCCAGGCGACCCTTCGGAGGGCGGTGAGGTGGCGGTCTACGGTCGTGTCCGTGGACGAGGGTCGACAGCCACCCGCCGGGCACTTCGACGCGGCGTCCGGCGAGCGTCCGCACCCCGCCGCCCGAGAGGCGTTCCTGGCCGCGCTGGACCAGGGCTGGGCCGACCCGGC
>DASVBQ010000053.1:0-3342 GCA_036375795.1 Actinomycetes bacterium | reverse complement strand
CCAGGTGAACGACGCGGTCGGTGCCGGCGGCAGGCTGACGTTGACGGTCTTGGTCACCGGTTGGCTGGGTCCGGTGGAGTTGGAGGCGACGAGGGTGACCTGGTAGTCGCCGGGGGCGGCGTAGGTGTGGCTCGGGTTCTTCGCCGTGGCGGTGGCGCCGTCGCCGAAGTTCCAGGACCAGGCGGTGGGGCCGCCGGTGGAGGTGTCGGTGAACTGGACCGTCAGCGGTGGGTCGGCGACTGCCGACCAGGTGAACGACGCGGTCGGTGCGCTCGCCGGGCCGCAGCAGACGTCGAAGACGAACACGGCGTTCTTGAGGGGGCTGCTCGTCGACCGTCCGTCGTAGCCGTCGAGCACGTAGATCTGGTCCCCGATCAGCTCGACGCCCCGGCTGTCCAGCACGCCGAACGGTGTCAGGTCGAAGATCCAGCCGGACCTGATGGACCTGCTCGCCCAGGTGACCCGGTACAGCCTCTCGGCACCGGTGACCACGAAGAGGTCGGCGGCGTCGTCGGAGAAACCCATCCCCAGGATTCCCGACAGGTTGGGGATTCGGAAGGTCGCCCCGGGCGTGTTCGTCGGGTAGTCGTACGTGCGCAGGTCCGACTTGACCCCCACGTACACCTTGCCGTCGGCGGGGTTCCATGCCGAGGCGGTGTAGCTGCTGCCGGAGGGGAGCGGCTGCCACGACTCGGGATGGAACGTGCCGTCGCCTCCCCTCTTGAGGCGGTAGGCCGTGGGCAGCACGGAGCTCGAGCAGCAGTTGCCGCTGAACGCGTAGAGCGTGTCGGTGGCCTCGTCGTAGGCCATGCTCTCGAGGTCCGGGTCGCGGTTCGAGCCGGCGGTGGCACCGGTGCCGGTTCCGGTGAGGGGGTCGTACCGACGGGTGGCCTCCCAGTCGGTGATGCGCGTCTTCAGCGCGCCCGTGTACGGGTTGACCTCCCAGGCCGAGTCCGAGTTGTCGTCGACCAGCCACAGCGAGTCGGTGCCACCGATGTTCGGGTGACCCGGGTCGTTCGGCACGAACGCGGTCCCCTCGCCGTCCCTCGTGGACAGGCTGGTGCCGACGAAGGGCACCGTGCGGATGGTCCGGTTCAGGCTCAGCGTCGGACTGTCGGTGTCGGGCAGTGCCGCGAGCGCCGGAGCCCCGGACACGACCAGAGCCGCGGCGGCCGTCAGGAGCAGGACCGCGCGGCGTCCTCGGGCGGTTCGTCGCAGTCCGTCGAGCATCCGTCGTGCCGGACTTTTCCGGTGTCTCGACTTCGGGGCTGGGTCGCTCATCCTGGACGAGTCCCTCCCTCCGAGGCCGCATCCGGCAGCGTGGCCTGCCGCCGGATGCCGGCGCGCGTACCCCTCGTCCCATGGCTACCTGCCGCGGGCGGCCTTCGCATCCGACAAAAAGATGGTCCGGCCCCGATGAGTGCTAGTCCTTTGTGGCCTTGACACTGGGCAGCGCGAGCATCTGGTCCAGTGCGACGCGGGCCCAGTGCGCCGTGTCAGGGTCGACCTCGATGCGGTTCACCACGCGGCCGTCGACGAGCGACTCGAGCGCCCACACCAGGTGGGGAAGGTCGATCCGGTTCATCGTCGAGCAGAAGCAGACCGTCCGGTCGAGGAAGACGACCTTCTTGTCCGGGTGCTGTGCCGCGAGCCGCTTCACCAGGTTCAGCTCGGTGCCGATGGCCCAGGCCGAACCGCTGGGCGCGGCCGCGAGCGTCTGGATGATGACCTCCGTCGAGCCCACGTGGTCGGCGGCCGTCACGACCTCGTGCTTGCACTCCGGGTGCACCAGCACCTGCACGCCCGGGATCCGCTCGCGCACGTCGTGGACCGAGTCGAGGCTGAACCGGCCGTGCACCGAGCAGTGTCCGCGCCACAGGATCACCCGCGCCGCGCGCAGCTGGTCGACCGTCAGCCCGCCACCGGTCTTGTGCGGGTCCCACACCACGCAGTCGTCGAGGGACAGCCCGAGCTGGAGAACGGCCGTGTTGCGGCCGAGGTGCTGGTCGGGCAGGAACAGCACCTTCTCGCCCTTGGCGAACGCCCACTCCAGCGACGCCTTGGCGTTCGAGGACGTGCAGATGGTGCCGCCGTGCCGGCCGGTGAACGCCTTGATGTCAGCCGACGAGTTCATGTACGACACCGGCACCACCGTGTCGGCGACGCCGGCGTCGACCAGCGCGTCCCAGCAGTCCTCGACTTGGCTCAGCGCCGCCATGTCCGCCATCGAGCAGCCGGCGGCGAGGTCGGGCAGGACGACCTGTTGGTGGTCTGCCGTGAGGATGTCGGCGGACTCGGCCATGAAGTGCACGCCGCAGAAGACGACGTACGGCGACTCGGGCCGCGCGGCCGCGTGCTGCGCCAGCTTGAACGAGTCGCCGGTCACGTCGGCGAACGCGATGACCTCGTCCCGCTGGTAGTGGTGGCCGAGCACGAACACCTGGTCGCCGAGGCGCTCCTTCGCGTCCCGCGCCCGCTCGACGAGGTCGGGGTCGCTCGGGGAGGGCAGGTCGCCAGGACACTCGACGCCGCGCTCGGTCAGCAGGTCCGGCTCGTTGCGGCCGAGCAGCAGCCGGGCCAGCGGGGTCGGCTCCACGCCCTCCGGCAGGTCGATCGTCGTCACGCAGCGATCCTGCCACGATGGTGCGGTGACTGTGGCGGGCCCGGTCGGCGGGACGACAGCGGTGGTCGGCGGGGGCATCCTGGGGCTCGCCGTCGCCCGTGAGCTCTCCCGCCGCTTCCCCGGCACGCCGGTCGCGGTGCTCGAGGCGGCCGACCACCTGGGTGCGCACCAGACCGGGCACAACAGCGGTGTCGTGCACGCTGGGCTGTACTACGAGCCGGGGTCGCTCAAGGCGACGCTGTGCCGACGGGGCGCGGGGCTGCTGCGCGACTTCTGCGCGGAGCACGACGTGCCCTACCGCGAGCTCGGCAAGCTGGTCGTCGCCACGGGGCGCCACGAGCTGCCCGGCCTCGACCGGATCGAGGAGCGCGCCCGGCGCAATGGCGTCCCGGGTCTCACCAGACTGTCCCGGGACGCGATGCGCGACGTCGAGCCGTCCGTCGAGGGCGTCGGGGCCCTCCACTCGCCGCACACCGCCGTCGTCGACTACGTCGCGGTCTGCCGCGCGCTGGCCGCCGAGGTCGAGGCCGCGGGGGGGAGCGTCCGGCTGTCCACCCCGGTGAGGGCGGTACGCGAGTCAGGGGACCGGGTCGAGGTCCGGTCCGGCGTGACCAGCCTCGTCGTCGACCGCCTGGTCGTCTGCGCCGGCCTGCACAGCGACCATGTGGCGGCGATGGTCGGGGCTGCGGGCGACGTACGCATCGTGCCGTTCCGCGGCG
>DASVBQ010000047.1:0-2310 GCA_036375795.1 Actinomycetes bacterium | reverse complement strand
CCCTGAAGGAGCAGGGTGAACGCCACCCAGAACAGGCACCGCGCGGCCCGGTGTACGTCGCCATTGCGCAGATGGGCCTGGTGGGCTCGCTGCAGTGCCTGTCGGCAGTCGGCTACCTCGCCGACGAGGTAGGCCGCTGCGGCCAGCAGCTCGAGGTCCTCACCGGTCAGCGACTCCGGCGGGTCGACCCGCGACAGCAGGCGGTACGCGTCGGCCCACGCGAGGCGCCGCCCGGCATCGCGGCCTCGCGCGACGGCACTGCTTCCGCCCACCGCTCGTCTCGCCCCATCCTTGCCGGCCCGTTGTGCGCCCGGACGATGGCTCCTTCAGCGACAGTACCCGCGGAGGCCCTTGGTCCCTGGTGCCATCGGCAAGTCGGCGGCGACCCTTGGCACGTGAAGGTGCTGCTGATCGTGAACGGGCCGGCGTACGGCTCCGACGAGACGTTCAACGCGCTGCGGCTGGCCCTGGCGCTGGCCCGGCGCGACGAGGTGGAGCCGCGGGTGTTCCTCATGGGCGACGCGGTCACCTGCGCTGTGTCCGGGCAGAAGACCCCGGACGGTTACTACGCGCTGGACCGGATGCTCAAGTCGTTCGCCCGGCACGGCGGCCACATCGCGTGCTGCGGGACCTGCCTGGACGCCCGGGGGCTCACGAAGGAGCACCTCATCGACGAGGCGCCCCGCTCGAACATGGAGGAGCTGGCTGACTGGACGGTCGAGGCCGACAAGGTCCTGACGTTCTAGAGCCCAGCCCGCCCGGGCGGGGTCACGCGCCGACTTCGACCGGGCTGCCAGTGGTCTCGGCCCACTCGTGCGGCCCGACGAACAGCACCGCGACGTCGCTGCGGCCCTCGCGTTCCAGCAGGCTGGCGGCGGTGGTGGCGCGCTCGGAGTGTCCGCACATGGTCACCAGCGGCCCGGCCGGCAGGTCGGTGCCGACCAGTGCGCCGAGCTCGACGTTGCGGGCCGCGGGCAGGTGCCCGGCCGTGTACTCGGCGGTCTGCCGGACGTCGACGACCCGGGCCGGGTCGACGTCGGTGGGACCGAGCAGCGGGATGATCGCGACCGGCCTGCCCGCGGCGGCCCACGCCGACATGCCGCCGGCCAGCTCACCGGCGAGGTGGTCGTAGCCGACCTTGCGGGCCTGCCACACGATCTCGTCGGGGTCCTGGTCTGGGTTGCGGACGAACGCCAGCGGGGTGGCTGGGTCGTTCACGAGCCACCCGAGCCAGGTGGCGAACACGCCGCGCAGCGTGATGGCCAGCGACCCTCGGATGTGTCCGGCGCTGTAGTCGGCGGGCGGGCGGACGTCGATGATCTCCCCGCCGGCGGCGCGGAGCTGCTGCAGCTGTGCAGGGGTCAGCGGGGCAAGGCCGCCGTCCGTCGGCGGCAGCGCGGGCCCGCGACGGTTCACCTCCGCCAGCCGCAGGAAGTACGGCGGGAACGTGCCCAGGCTGCCGAGCAGCTGCCGGACGAACGTGTCCTCGTCCGGGGCGGCGAGCAGCGCGTTGCTCGCCTTCTCCCGGCCGATGGTCGTGGTGCGCTCCGCGCCGGGTGGCGCGGAGCAGAACGACCCCGCGCCGTGCGTCGGGAACACCGCGGTGTCGTCCGGCAGGGTCGCCAGGCGGCGCAGCGACGCGTACTGCGCGCGGGCCAGCGGCTCGGTCTGCTCCGGGGAGACGAGGTCGGTACGGGCGGCGGCGCCGACCAGCAACGACCCGCCGGTGAACACGCCGAGCGTCCTGTCGCCGTCGAGGAGCAGGTAGGCGAGGTGCTCGCCGGTGTGCCCGGGGGTGGCCCAGGCGCGCAACGTGAGCCCACCGAGGTCGACCTCGTCACCGTCGCCGAGCCGGGTGTGCGGGAACTCCCGCCCGCCGGCGGCGGAGCCGTAAACCTCGGCACCGTCACGGGCGGCGAGTCGGGTGGCACCGGAGAGGAAGTCGGCGTGCAGGTGGGTGTCCGCGGCGGCCACGACCCGCAGGCCGCGCCGTTCTGCAGCGGTGTCGAGCGCGCGCAGGTCCCGGGACGGGTCCACGGCGAGCGCGCGCCCGTCGCCGAGGTCGACCAGGTACGCGCTGTTGCCCAAACCCAGGTCAAGCAGCGGCACGACGAGCTCGTCACCCACGACGCCAACCACCTCTCGGATGTTCAAGGGAATGCTTGAAGAGTGCCCGGTGGAGTGTAGGGTCGTCAAGAACTCACTTGAACGGGCGTTGAGGTGGTCGGTATGGGTGACCGGGCAGCGAAGGACGCGTTGTTCGACGGGCTCGCCGGCGTCGCGAAGGCCCTGGGCAACGGCCGACGCGCC
>DASVBQ010000045.1:0-5512 GCA_036375795.1 Actinomycetes bacterium | reverse complement strand
GGGGCAGCGGCCATTGTGCCCGCCGAGAGGCCCGCTCACCCAATCCGGGACCGCGCAGACGTGCGGGTCGGGCGTTCGCTCTCGGCGTACGGGCCCTGCCCGGAAACCCCGTTGCGGGGCCGCGGAGGGATGTCTAGCGTGACCTGGAGTACGAAACCGTTTCGTTCACTGACGCC
Source organism: Actinomycetes bacterium (assembly GCA_036375795.1). Taxonomy (GTDB): domain Bacteria; phylum Actinomycetota; class Actinomycetes; order JACCUZ01; family JACCUZ01; genus DASVBQ01. Next base: position 5,336 of record DASVBQ010000045.1, on the reverse strand, counting down.
CAGGAGCCCCCGCTGTGATGGCCCCCGCCGGCCGCGACGCCGCCATCTGCGACGCGACCCTCGCCCTGCTTGCCGAGGTCGGCTACGACCGGATGAGCATGGACGCGGTCGCGGCCCGTGCCCGGGCCAGCAAGGCGACGATCTACCGGCGCTGGCCGGGCAAGCGCGAGCTGGTGCTCGACGCGCTGCGCAGCCGGCACGAGCACCTGTACGTCGCGGCGGACACCGGGAGCCTGCGCGGAGACCTGACGGCCACCTTCCGCACCATGGCCGAGCATGCCGGCGCCCAGGACGCCGAGCTCATGGCGGGCGTGCTGCGCGCCATGCGCTGCACGCCTGAGCTCGGCGACTGCATGCGCGACCAGGTCCTGGAGAGCAAGTCCGCCGCGGTCCGCACCGTCGTCGAGCGGGCCGTCGCGCGCGGCGAGCTCCCGCCGGACGCCGACGCCCGCCTCGCGCACGAGGTGGCCGGCGCCCTGTGGGTCCAGCGCGTCCTGGTTGTCGGTGGTCCCGTGGACGATGCCTTCATCTCCCACGTCGTCGACGACGTCCTGATCCCGCTGCTCACCGGCAGCACCTCGACCTCGAAATCCCAGGAGACCTCGTGACCGACCCTGTCCGTCCCTCCGGAGCGGCGCTCCAGGACGCCCAGCACGACACCAGTCCCCCCGACCCGCGGCGCTGGCTCGCCCTGGGCGTGATCGCGATCGCGCAGCTGATGATCGTGCTCGACGCGTCGATCGTGAACATCGCGCTGCCCTCGGCCCAGGCCGAGCTCGACATCAGCGACGCCAACCGGCAGTGGGCCGTCACCGCCTACACGCTGGCCTTCGGCGGCCTGCTGCTGCTCGGCGGCCGCATCGCCGACTACACGGGCCGCAAACGGACGTTCGTGATCGGCCTGCTCGGCTTCGCCGGGGCCTCCGCCCTGGGGGGCTTCGCCCCCAACCAGGAGCTCCTGTTCGCCGCGCGCGGTCTGCAGGGCGCGTTCGCGGCCCTCATGGCACCCGCCGCCCTGTCTCTGATCACCGTCACGTTCACCGAGCCGAAGGAGCGGGCCAAGGCGTTCGGCGTCTTCGGTGCGCTCGCGGGCGGTGGCGCCGCGATCGGCCTGGTCCTCGGCGGCATCCTCACGCAGTACGCCGACTGGCGCTGGTGCCTGGGCGTCAACGTGCCGATCGCCCTCGGCACGGCTCTGGCCGCCCTGCCCGTCATCCACGAGAGCAAGGCCCCCGGCGACACGAGGTACGACGTGCCCGGTGCCGTCCTGGTGACGCTCGGCCTGGTGTCGCTCGTCTACGGCTTCACCGAGGCCGCCAAGCCGGACGTCGGCTGGGACGCCGGGTCGACGCGGTTCTTCCTGACCGCGGCGGTCGTGCTGCTGGCCGCGTTCGTCGTGGTCGAGCTGCGCACCGAGAACCCGCTGCTGCCGATGCGGATCGCCCTCGACCGCAACCGCGGCGGGTCCTACCTCGTGTTCCTGTTCAGCGGTGCCGGGTTGTTCGCCATGTTCCTGTTCCTCACGTTCTACTTCCAGAACGTGCTGGGCTACACCCCGCTCGAGGCCGGCTACGCGTTCCTGCCGTTCAGCGCAGGCATCATCCTCACGGCCGGGCTGGTCGCCCAGCTGCTGCCGAGGATCGGTCCCAAGCCGCTGATGGTCACCGGCCTCACGATGGCCACCGTCGGCATGCTGCTGCTGACCCAGATCTCGCCCACCACGAGCTACTGGACGCACGTCCTGCCCGCGATGGTGATCATGAGCGTCGGCATGGCCGGGGTCTTCATCCCCGCGTCGAGCACCGCGCTGGTCGGGGTAGGTCACCACGACGCCGGGGTCGCGAGCGCACTGCTCAACACCTCGCAGCAGATCGGCGGCTCGCTCGGCACCGCCCTGCTCAACACGTTCTACGCCTCCGCGGTGACCGCGTACTTCGCCGACAACCTGCGCAACCCGGCTGACCAGGAGCGGCTGACACCACTGGCCTGGGTGCACGGCTTCCACGTGTCGTTCTTCTGGGGCGCGGTCTTCCTGGCCATCGCGCTGCTCGTGTCGATCTTCGTGATCAACGCGCGCAAGGAGGACGTCCCGGCCGAGCCCGCGCGGGCCGCCGCGGCCTGATCCGCGGGTCGGCGGCGTGACCGCCCGTCCCTGCCCGGTGTGACGATCGTCCGCACCGGGCAGGGACGACGGCATGACCGTCATCGGATTCCACGCCTCGCACGAGCAGATCCACCCCGCGGCGCTCCTCGAGTCCGTCCAGGCCGCCGAGGAGGCCGGCTTCACCGCTGCGATGTCCTCGGACCACTTCTCGCCGTGGAGCGCTCGGCAAGGGCACAGCGGTTTCGCGTGGTCCTGGCTCGGGGCGGCACTGGCCAGGACCTCCCTGCCGTTCGGCGTCGTCAACGCGCCGGGGCAGCGCTACCACCCGGCGATCATCGCGCAGGCGTCGGCGACCCTGGCCGCGATGTTCCCTGGGCGGTTCTGGGCGGCGCTCGGCACCGGGGAGGCGTCCAACGAGCACATCACCGGTGGCGGTTGGCCGCGCAAGGAGGTCCGCAACGCCCGCCTGCTCGAGTGCGTCGAGGTCATCCGTGCGCTGCACCGGGGCGAGGAGGTCAGCCACGACGGCCTGGTCACCGTCGACCGGGCCCGGCTCTGGACCCGGCCGGAGCAGCCGCCGCCGTTGGTTGCCGCCGCCGTCTCGCCCGAGACCGCCCGGTGGGCCGCGCAGTGGGCGGACGGGCTGATCACCGTCCTCCAGCCCGCCGACACGTTGCGCCGGGTCCTCGCGGCCTACCGCGACGCCGGGGGCCGCGGGAAGGCGCACCTGCAGGTGCACCTGTCCTGGGCCCGCGACGAGGAGACGGCGGAGCGCCTCGCGCACGACCAGTGGCGGACGAACGTGTTCCCGCCGCCGGTCTGCTGGGACCTCGAGCACCCGGAGCACTTCGACGCCGTCGCCGAGCACGTCACGCCCGAGGCCGTACGCGAGACGGTGCTGGTCTCGAGCGACCCCGGCCGGCACGCGGCGTGGGTCAAGGAGCTGGCCGATCTCGGGTTCGACGAGGTCTACCTGCACCACGTCGGGCAGGAGCAGCGCGAGTTCATCGATGTCTTCGGGGCGGACGTCCTGCCGCAGCTCGACGTCACGCGTCCCTGACGGACCGCGATCATCCCGAGGGCGACGGGTGGCTGTGCAGTCGCGCCGGCACGACCCGGTCGACGAGCGCGTGCACCCAGACGCCGAGCAGCGGCTGGCGTGGTCGGCCTGGTCGGTCCGGCACCACGGGTGCATCGGGCAGCGCCGAGCGGGCACGGCTCATCAGAGCGCGACGCGCGACGACAGTGGTCTCGAGCTCGGTGCGGTCGGACATGGCGATCTCCGGTTCAGGCAGGGACGGGCAGCCGGTCGGCGAGCGCCGGCCGGGGAGCGGGTACGAGCGAGGCGGGGACCGGCACGAGATAGGCGAGCAGCGGTCCGTCGCGCTCAGGGGTCGCGGCAGGCCAGTGCCGGGCCACCATCCCGGTCACGCGGCGGTTCTCGGCCAGCACGGTGAGGATGAGGCGCGAGACACCGGTGGCGGCGGCATCGAGCACGGCCGCCCGCACGAGCGGCGAGCCGATCCCCCGCCCTTGGTGCTCGTCGGCCACGACCACGGCCAGCTCGGCGGCGTCGTGAACCCCGGAGGGGCGGGCCCAGAAGGCGTGACCCACGATCCGGTCCCCCTCGGTCGCCACCCAGGCGCCACGGTCCGGGCCCGGGGCCAGCAGACGGCGGACGAACGCGGAGGACGGGATGCCGATCCCGGCGAAGAACCGCAGGTAGGCGGTGCGCGGGGAGAGCGCGGAGAGGAACCCGCGCAGGGCGTCGCGGTCCACGGGCCGTGCGCCCCTGATCTCCATCTGAGTCTGCAACATGGACTCAGAATGCCTCGCGCTTGCTAAGTCTGTCAAGTAGACTTAGCATGCCATCGTGACCACCGAGACGACTGCGCTGGACTGGTCCGCCGACAACTGCTCCATCGGCCGGACGATGTCTGTGATCGGCGAGAAGTGGACGCTGCTGGTCCTGCGCGAGGTGTTCCAGGGGCTGCGCCGCTTCGAGGACATGCGGGTCCGGACCGGTATCCCCCGGCAGGTGCTCAGCGAGCGGCTGACCCGGCTGGTCGACGAGGGCCTGTTGCGCAAGGTGCCCTACCGCGAGCCCGGCCAGCGAGAGCGGTCGGAGTACCGGCTCACCGAGAAGGGACTCGACCTCTACCCGACGCTGGTCGCGCTGCTCGCCTGGGGCGACAAGTACCTCGCCGGCCCCGAGGGGCCGTCGCTGGAGCTGGTGCACCGCGACTGCGGGTCACCGGTCCACCTCGACCTGCAGTGCGCCGCCGGGCACACCGGGCTGGGCGTGCGCGCGGTGGGGTCGCGGCCCGGCCCCGGCGCCCGCCGCCGAGCCAGCTGAGCGTCGGACCGTCCGCCGTCAGGTTCCCGGCAGCGGGTCGACGGCCGCCGTGAACTCCTCGAGCCAGGCGTCGACGTACGCCACGTGGTCGGCCCGGTCGGCCTCGTCCAGACCCGCGAGGGACGCCCGCCAGGTCAGGGCCCGGTTGAGCATGCCGAGGCGGTAGGCCGCCGGGAAAGCGGCCCGCAGGTCGTCGGCCGGCGCGTAGCCGGTCCATGGGTCGAGGTACGCGGACAGGACCTGCTCGAGCTGCTCCGCGCCCGGCGGGAGGTCGAGCCGGTCGCTGATGCTGCGCAGTCCCACCACCACGCCGAAGAACGGGTGCCCGACGGAGCTGTCCGCCCAGTCGATGATGACCGGCGCGCCGTCACGGACGACGACGTTGCCGTCGTGGACCTCCTCGTGCACCAGCGTGTCCGGCAGGGAGCACGCGGTGACCGCCGCGATGAGGTCGTGCACCACGGAGCTGTCCACGGGCAGGTCGCACAACAGCTCCGGCAGCCGGACCGTCCTCCGGTCGGGCACGCCCATGGCCAGCAGCGACTCGGTCCGGCCGGCCATGGCGACCTGCAGCTCGGCGTACCGCCGGTACAGGGTGCGCACGATATCCAGGTCGGGGTCGCGCGCCAGCCGGTCGCGTAGGGGCTCCCCCGCGTCGCGCATGAGCATCCACCCGCGGGCAGGGTCGGCAGCGACCAGCTCCACCGTCAGCTCCGGCCACGACCGGGCCAGGTCCTCGGTCAGCGCCACCTCGTAGACCGAGCCGGGTGCCGTCGCCTTGACGAACAGGTCACCGTTCGACGAGCGAACTCGAAGCATCGCCGACCACGCCCGACGGTGCAGCAGCTGGACGGGACCCGACACGTCGGCCTGGGC
>DASVBQ010000044.1:0-2202 GCA_036375795.1 Actinomycetes bacterium | reverse complement strand
CCCGGCTCGGCGTCGCCCTGTCCGGCCGCATCGCCGCCGAGGAACGCGTCGAGGAAGGCCGCACGGTCGCCCGGCTCACCGACCTCGGGTGGGGCCAGCGGCTGCGGGCGCTGCTGTCACCGGGCACGCCCGACGCCCCCGCCGACGACGCGCTGCTGGCGGCCTGCGTCGACGTGCTCACCGGCTGGGGCTGGTCGCAGCGGCCGGCTGCCGTCCTTGCCATGCCCTCCGTCCGACGCCCGCACCTCGTCGCGTCGGTCGCCGACCATCTCGCGACAGTCGGCCGGCTGCCGAACGTCGGCGCCCTGGCCCTGACCACCGACGAACCGGCCGGCGAGCCGGGCGGCAACAGCGCGTTCCGCCTCGCGGCGGTGCACGACCGTTTCGCGGTGCCCGAGTCGGTCGCCGCGGCGATCGCCGCCCTCGACGGCCCGGTACTGCTGGTCGACGACCTGGTCGACTCGCGGTGGACGATGACCGTCGCCGGCCGGCTGCTGCGGCGGGCCGGGGCGACGGCGGTCCTGCCGTTCGCCCTCGCGGTTGCCGCCTGAGCCGTCGCCGTCGTCACGCCCGGGCGCGCACCGGCCCGGGGCGACGTGGCAGAGTCGCTCTGATGCGCATCGCGACCTGGAACGTGAACTCCGTCGTGGCCCGCCTGCCCCGGCTCCTCGAGTGGCTGCAGGACACTGCGCCCGACGCGGTCTGCCTGCAGGAGACCAAGTGCCCGGCCGATGCGTTCCCGGCCGACGAGGTCGGCGAGCTGGGCTACGAGGTGGCGGCGCACGGCGACGGACGGTGGAACGGCGTGGCGCTGCTGTCCAGGGTCGGGCTCGCCGACGTCGTGCAAGGCCTCACCGCCGAGCCGGGCTACCCCGACCCCGAGGCGCGCGCCGTGGCGGCGACCTGCGGCGGCGTGCGGCTGTGGTCGGTGTACGTCCCGAACGGCCGCGAGCCCGGGCACGACCACTACGCCTACAAGCTGGCCTGGCTAGCGGCGCTTGCCGACACGGTGTCCACCGAGCTGGAGACGTACGACCGGCTGGCCGTGCTCGGCGACTTCAACGTCGCACCCACCGACGACGACGTCTGGGACCCGGCCGTCTTCGCGCAGTCGACGCACGTGACACCACCGGAGCGGGCCGCCCTGGAGGCGCTGCGCGCCAGCGGGCTGGTCGACGTGGTCCCCCGGCCGCTGAAGTACGACCGGCCGTACACGTACTGGGACTACCGGGCCGGGATGTTCCACAAGAACATGGGCATGCGCATCGACCTCGTCTACGCCACGCCGTCGATCGCCGACGCGGTGAAGGATGCGTACGTCGACCGCGAGGCCCGCAAGGGCAAGAGCCCGAGCGACCACGCACCGGTCGTGGTGGACATCGCCGACTGATCGCCTGCGGGGCTAGGGCGCCAGGGTGACCACCAGCTGCGGCGCGAAGCCGCCGACGTCCTGCTTGGACCGGTACTTCACCCCGTCGGTGGAAGCCGTCGTCACACGCAGGCTGTACACGCCGTCTCCGCGGATGAGACTCGAGAGGTCGACCTCGTACCACGTGCTGCTCGCCACGGCTCCGAGCGTCGCAACAGCCGACCCGACCGTGGCCGGGGCGTTGCCCCAGGTCACACCGGTCTCGGTCCAGTCGGCGGTCGCGGTGGGCGTGAAGATGCCGCCGGCCCCCGATGCGCCCACGTTGTACAGGCGCAGCTTGGCGCTGGCCACGGTGCGCGTCCCGACCCCGGTCACCGCCAGCTTGATCATCGAATTCTCGTTGGGCGAGGAGTCGATCGACAGCGACGTGCTCGTCCCGTAGTTGCTGGTGGGAGCCCCCGCACGGATCGTGGCGTCGGCCGCCGCGGGGAACGTGAGCACGCTGCCGTCAGCCGTCGTCGCGGAAGCGGTGTTGGACGGGCCCGAGACGTTGCCGGCCAAGTCGTAAGCCCGCACGACATAGGAGTACGTGGTGGCCGGCGTCAGCGAGCCGTCGGAGTAGGACGTGCCGGTCGTCGAGCCGACCGCGACGCCGTCACGGAAGACCGTGTAGTGGTCGACTCCCACATTGTCGGTGCTCTGGGTCCACGCGAGATCGATCCGGTCGTGGGCCATGGCCGTCGCGGAGAGGTTCGTCGGAGCGGAGGGCGCCGTGCCGTCCGTGCTCGACCCGCCGCCCGCGCTGATGGAGAAGGAGTCCGTGTAGCTGCCCG
>DASVBQ010000040.1:0-20831 GCA_036375795.1 Actinomycetes bacterium | reverse complement strand
GATGCACGGGTCGTAGTTGCGGATGGCCTGCTCGCACTGGCGGGTCAGCTCGTCGTGGGGCAGGTCGAGCCGCGCCTGCACGTAGTCCCGCAGGTCGGCCTCGATGCTCGGCTGGTTCTGCGACGTCGGCGGCACGATCTGTGCGTCGCGGATCGTGCCGCGCTCGTCGAGTGTGTAGCGGTGGTAGAGCAGCCCTCGGGGCGCCTCGGTGACGCCGTGCCCCGTCCCGGCACGTGGCGGCACCTCGACGTACGGCGGGCCGGAGCCCTCCCACCCGTCGATGAGGCGCAGCGCCTCGTCGCAGGCGTAGACCAGCTCGACCGCCCGGACGCCGATCGAGCGGAACGGGTTGCGGCACACCGGGCCCAGCCCCGCCGCCTCGGCGGCCTGCAGCGCGAGCGGGGAGAGCCGGTCGTGGTTGAGCGTGTAGCGGGCGAGCGGGCCCACGACGTACGCCTCGCCGTCGGCGAGGTGCGCGTGCAGCGCGTTCGAGTGCTCGACATGCTGCTCATGCACGTGCTCGGTGAATCGTTGCGCAGGGAAGCCGAGGCCGCTGCTGGTGACCACCGTCCCGGACTCGAGTGGGTAGCCGTCCGGTGTGCGCATCGCGACGTACTCGTAGTGCTGCTCGAAGTCGGGGTAGTCGAAGCCGGCGACGAGCGCGGCCGTGTCGAGCGCGTCGTCGCGGGCCTGCAACAGCTCGGGCCGCAGGGCGCCCAGCTCGGCGCGGGACGGGAACCGGTAGAAGCCGCCGACCCGGACGTTGACCGGGTGGATGGACCGGCCGCCGACCACGGTCATCAGTGCATTGCCGGCCTTCTTCAGCCGCAGCCCCTGCTCGACGACGGCCGGGTGGTCGCGGGCCATCTCGATGGCGCTCTGGTAGCCGAGGAAGTCGGGCGCGTGCAGCAGGTAGACGTGCAGCGCGTGGCTCTCGATCCACTCGCCGCAGTAGAGCAGCCGGCGCAGGGCCCGGATCTCGTCGGTGACGGTGACCCCGCAGGCGTCCTCGATCGCCAGGCACGAGCTCATCTGGTAGGCCACGGGGCAGATCCCGCAGATCCGCGCGGTGATGTCCGGGGGCTCGGTCCAGGCGCGCCCGCGCAGGAAGGCCTCGAAGAACCGCGGCGGCTCGAAGATGCGCAGCTGCACGTCGGCGACCTGACCGTCGGCGACGCGCACGTGCATCGCGCCCTCGCCCTCGACCCGCGCCAGGGTGTCGACCTGCAGCACCCGCCCACCGGTGGACGACGTGTGGGTCATGACCGCACCTCCTGCTCCCCCGCGGTCGCGTGCTCCTGGCTCTCCCGGCGGAACGGCTCGGACGCCGCGTTGAAGGTGCGGAACACCCGACCGACCTCGTCGTCGGGCATGCCGAGGAACGCCAGCCGGGTCGCCATCGACGCCGTGTTGGGCGTGCCCTTCGGCCCGAAGCAGCCGTAGCAGCCACGGGCGTAGGCGGGGCAGAGCGCGCCGCAGCCGGCGTGGGTGACCGGGCCCAGGCACGGCGTGCCGTGCGCGACGGTCACGCAGACCGTGCCGCGCCGCTTGCACTCCACGCAGACGCTGTACGCCGGCACCCGCGGTCGCCGGTCCTGCAGGAAGGCGGCGATCACCTCGAGCAGCTGGTGCCGGTCGATCGGGCAGCCGCGCAGCTGGAAGTCCACGTCGACGTGGGTCTCGATGGCAGTCGAGGTGGCCAGCGTCTCGACGTACGACGGGTGCGCGTAGACGATCGAGCGGAACTCGTCGACGTCGGCGAAGTTGCGCAGGGCCTGGATGCCGCCGGACGTCGCGCAGGCGCCGATGGTGACCAGACGGCGGGACGCCTGGCGTACCTCCTGGATCCGGCGTGCGTCGTCGGCTGTGGTCACGGAGCCCTCGACCAGGGACAGGTCGTACGGGCCTTCGACGACCGCCCGGGTCGCCTCGGGGAAGTAGGCGATCTCGACCGCGCCGGCGACCGTCAGCAGCTCGTCCTCGCAGTTGAGCAGGGTGAGCTGGCAGCCGTCACAGCTCGCGAACTTCCATACCGCGAGCTTGGGTCGGGGCGATGTCGTCGTCATCTAGAGCTCCCGCACGGTGATGAGCGGTGCCGCCCGGTCGAGCCCGAGCACCGGGCCGTCCACGCAGATGAAGAGCTCGCGTAGCTGGCAGTGCCCGCACAGGCCGACGCCGCAGCGCATGTTGCGCTCCAGGGACAGCCGCACCCATGCCGGCGGGACGCCCAGCCGAACCAGGTCCTCGGCGACGTGGCGCATCATCACCTCGGGCCCGCAGACCAGAGCCAGGGTGCGGCCGGGGTCCAGCCCGGCCCGGGCCAGCGGCTCGGTCACGAGCCCGACGCGCCCGCGGTAGCCGGACGGCGCGTGGTCGACCGTGACGGCCACGTCCAGGTCGGGCCGGTCGGCCCAAGCCTCCAGCTCGGCTGGGAACAGCAGGTCGGCCGGGCTACGGGCGCCGTAGACCAGGACCGCGCGCCGGAACTGCTCGCGGTTGCCCAGCAGCTCGAGCAGGGCCGGCCGAAGCGGCGCCAAGCCGATGCCGCCGGCCACGACCACCACGTCGGCACCGGCAGCGTCGCGCACGCCCCACCCGACGCCGTACGGCCCCCGGACTCCGAGCACGTCACCGACCCGCGCCCGGACGAGCGCCGCCGTCACGCCGCCGACGTCGCGGATGGTGTGCTGGAGATAGCGGGGGTCGCCCGGGTCGCCGCTGATCGAGATGGGCACCTCGCCGACGCCGAAAGCCTGCAGCATGGTGAACTGCCCGGCCGCGAACCCCAGCGGCTCGCCGTCCAGCGGGTCCAGCCAGAGCGTGACGGTGTCGTCGGTGTCATGCCGGACGTCCTGCACCCGGAACGGCCGCGGCAGCATCGGGTCGGGCGCGACATCAGCCACGCCGCGAACCGACGACGTCGTGTCACCTCGCAGCGTCACGACCGCCTCCATACAGGTCGAGCAGCCGGACCCGGGCCGACTGCAGCCGCTCGTACATCACGTGCGCGACCCGCTGCATGAAGGCGTAGCCGAGCGCCGGGTCCTCGTCGCACTTGCCGCGGAGGCAGACTCCGTCGAGGGAGATCGCCGACGTGGGCATCACGGCTCGCGCGTCGAGGAACCACCGGTGGGGTGGCACCAGCCACGACCAGCCGAGCACCTGGTCCTCCTCGACCGTGTCGACGACCTGCTGTCCGCTGCCGGGGACGTGCAGCTCGAGGGCGACCCGCCCGTGGCGCACGACGTAGAAGCGGTCCGCAGGGTCACCGAGCCGGAAGAGGTACTCGTCAGGGTCGAAGTGCACGTTGGTCGCACAGCCGACGACCAGCTCGATCGCCTCGTCGTCGAGCCCGGCGAAGAAGGGGTGCGCCTCGAGCAGCTCCTTCATGGTTCGCATGTCAGGCACCTTCCGCAGAAGCGCTCGGGGGGCCGGGGTCGGCGCGGACCGCCGCGGCCTCCTCGGTGATGTCGATGGCCGCCGGGCACCAGGTGATGCAGCGGCCGCAGCCGACGCAGCCCGATGTGCCGAACTGGTCGTACCAGGAGGCCAGCTTGTGGGTGGCCCACTGCCGGTAGCGCGAGCGCACCGACGCCCGGACGCTGCCGCCGTGCAGGTGGGAGAAGTCCCCCGTGAAGCAGGAGTCCCAGCTGCGCCGGCGCGAGGCAACGTCGCCGGTCAGGTCGGTCTCGTCGTCGACCGACGTGCAGAAGCAGGTGGGGCAGACCAGGGTGCAGTTGGTGCAGGCCAGGCAGCGGGAGGCGACGTCGTCCCATCGCGGGCTCTCGACCCCGGCGTAGAGCACGTCGCGCAGTCCCTCGGTGTCCAGCTGCCGCCCCATCCGTCCGGTGGCCACCTCGGTGACCTGCGCGGCCGCGGCCCGGTCGGCCTCGACGGCGGCGGCGGCGTGCTCGGCGGGCAGCGCGGCGAGGATCTCGGCGCCGCGGTCGCTGCCGGCCTCGGCGACCAGACGGTGACCGTCTGCGGCCGTGCTGATCTCGGTCAGGCACAGGTCGAAACCGGACTCGGGCCGGGGCCCGGTCCGCATGGAGACGCAGAAGCAGGTGCCGGACGGGTCCGAGCAGGCGACCGCGACGACGAACACGTCCTGGCGGGCCGCGGCGTAGTGGGCGTCGACGCCGGCGCGGCCGAGCAGCACCCGGTCGTGGATGCCGATCGCGTGCAGGTCGCAGGAGCGCACACCGAGCAGGGCGTACGGCGGGCTGCCGAACCGGCTGCCGGCGTCCGTGGGCTCTTCGACGGTGAAGCCGTCGCCGGTGCGCCGGCCCTGCCAGAGCAGCTGCCGGGCCGGGAACAGGACCGGCTTCCAGGACTGGGCGCCCGACGCGAAACCGAACAGCGCATCGTCGTCGCGGCGGCGCAGCCGGTAGAAGGCGCCGTCCTGCTCGTCGCCCCAGCCGCGGGGAAGCTCGTCGACGGAGCTCACCGGGGCGGGCACGACGGCGCCGTCGCGGACGACGGGGCCCAGCACGGTGTAGCCGCGCTCGCGCAGGGCGTCGACCAGGGCCTGGAGGCCCGCGAGGTCGAGGACTGCCTCTGTCGCCACGGGCACCTCCGGTGGGTTGGGCCCTGCACCCAGGCTGCGGACCGCCGTCAGCGGTGCCCAGAGACGAAGGTCCCGCCGGGACGAGGCGCACGCCCTTCGTCGAGCGGGTCACTGTTTCGTGGTCGCCGGGAGCCGTCCGGTGAGGTAGCGCTGGATGGTCGGCGCCAGGTCGGCTACCAGGTCCGCGGGGGGTCGGTCGGCCAGACCAGGGAGCCTGAGCAGGTAGCGGCCGAGTGCCACGCCCAGCACCTGGCTCGCGATCAGACCGGCGCGGCGCAGGGCTTCCTCCGGGCCGCTCATCCTGCTCAGGGTGTCGACGAGCTGTTCCTGGAAGACCGCCTGCAGCCGCTGAGCCGCACGTTCGTCGGTGACTGCGGACCGCAGCAGGAGGACCAGGACGTCGTCGCTCAGGTCGCCCTCCCAGCGGCGGATGAAGTGCTCGAGGAGTGCTTGCCCCCGCTGACGTACTGGGACGCCGCCAAGGTTCGGCAGCTGGAGGTCGACGTGGGCGGCCGCCGCGAACAACCCCTCCTTGCTCCCGAAGTACCTCATCACCATCGAGGGGTCGATCTCGGCCGCGGCCGCGACCGCACGGATGCTGGTCCGGTCGTAGCCGTGCTGCTGGAACTGGGCGCGCGCGGCGTTCAGGATCGCGGCCCGGGTCCGATCGGACTTGCGTTCCCTGCCCGGAGCCGCGGTCGCGGACGTCCCTGCGGTCATGTCTGTCGGTGCCCTCCGGGTCGCGTCATGGCGGCGACTGACCGCCACCCGTGATGATCCTCTGCCGCCTGCCCACAAAAGTCAACGCATGTTTGCCAACAGCCGTTGACTTTTGTCTTGGAGAAGCGCACCGTGGGGCGTGACAAGAGGAGATGACATGAGCCACCAAGAGACGTTGAAGGACTCCCGGGGCGTGCTGCCGTTGGTGCTCGCCGCCCTGGCCCTCGTGGTCGCAGCCGTGCCCGCGCTGAACGTGGCGCTGCCCGGCGTCGCCGCGGACACCGGCGCAACACAGAGCCAGCTGCAGTGGGTCGTGGACGCGTATGCGCTGGTGTTCGCCGGGCTGCTGCTGCCGGCCGGAGCGCTCGGTGACCGCTACGGCCGCAAGCCGCTGCTGGTGCTCGGGCTGCTGGTGTTCGGCGCCGGGTCCGCGGCCGCGGCCTTGTGCGTCACCCCCGGGCCACTGATCGCCGCCCGCGCACTGATGGGGGTGGGCGCGGCCATGGTGATGCCGACCACGCTGTCGATCATCACGTCCTCGTTCCCGGTGCAGCAGCGCGCCAAGGCGGTCGGCGCGTGGATCGGCGTGGCCGGCGCCGGCGCGATCCTGGGCCTGCTCAGCTCCGGCCTGCTGCTCGAGCGGTTCGACTGGCAGTCGGTCTTCTGGCTGAACGTCCTGCTCGCCGGTGGGGTCGCCGTTCTCGCACTGCGCAAGGTCCCGAACTCCCGCGACGAGCACCGGCCGGCGGTGGACCTGATCGGTGGGCTGCTGCTGACGGCCGCGCTGTCATGCGTGGTCTTCGCGGCGATCGAAGGACCCGAGCGGGGCTGGGCGGAACCGTTGACCATCGCTGCCTTCGCTGCCGGCGTCGGCGCCGCCGCGCTCTGGGTGCTGTGGAGCCTGCGTACGCCCCAGCCCCTGCTGGACCCACGGCTGTTCCTGCGCCGTCCCTTCAGCTCGGGGGTGGTGTCCATCGGCGCGCAGTTCTTCGTCTTCTTCGGGTTCGTGTTCTTGATCATCCAGTACGTGCAGATGGTTCTCGGCTACAGCCCGCTGCGCGCCGGCCTCGCCCTGCTGCCGATGGCGATGACGCTCGGCGGCCTGTCCCGCCATGCGCCCCGTCTGGCCGGCCACCTGAGCCGGCGCAGCATGAGCGTGGGCGGGGTACTGCTGATCGCCGTCGGCATGCTCGTCCTGTCCCTGCTGGACAACGGGTCGTCGTACTGGTTGCTGCTCGCCGGCATCCTCCCGCTCGGCGCGGGGATGGCGCTGGCGACCGCGCCGGCCACCACCGGCATCGTCGCCGCGCTCCCTGCCGCCAAGCAGGGTGTCGGCTCGGCCGTGAACGACGCGGCCCGTGAGGTCGGCGGCGCTCTCGGCATCGCCGTGCTGGGCAGCGTCCTGAACGCCCTCTACCGCGCCGAGGTGACCGAGGCGCTCCCTGCCGACGTCACGGGGCAGGCCGAGCCGGCGCGGGACTCGCTGCCGGCCGCACTTGCCGTCGCCCGGCACCTCGGCCCGGGCGCCGACCTCGCCGGTGCTGCGCGGGACGCCTTCACGCATGGCATGAGCGTCGCGTTCCTCGCCTCGGCCGGACTGTTGGTGCTGGTCGCCGCCGCGTTGGCCGTCGTCAACCGCACCGACGGCTCCCGGTCGGGCAAAGCCGACCACGCGGTCACTGGTGACACCGAGCAGGACACCCGTCCGAGCACCCTCGCCGGGGCCGGCCGGTGACCACGCCACCGGTTTCGACGTCTCCGGGTCGCCGTGAGCCGACGTCGGGCGCACTCTTGACCGAGGATCGGCGTGCGGCACCGGGAGGTTCCATGGTCGAGGATCTTGATGTCGGCCAGCGGCTGGACTGGGCCTCCAGGCACCTGGAGCTGACCCGCTGGGCGTGCGAGTCGCTGCCGACGCTGTCGGGGATGCGCCTGGCCGCCACGGTGCACATCGATGTGAAGTTCGCCGTCGCCGCCCTGCAGCTCCGCCACCTCGGAGCCGAGGTGTTCCTGGCGGCCGCCTCGCCGCACACGACCCGCGACGACGTCCGCATGGTGCTGGAGGAGCACGGCATCGTCAGTCACGCGTGGCGCGGCATGACGGAGGCGGACCGGCTCGAGGGCGTTGCCAAGGCGCTCGCCTGGGGCCCGACGCACACCTGCGAGATGGGCGCCGACATCACTGTCCTCGCCGCGCGCACGGCGCACCCGGGCATCGTCGCGGGGCTCGAAGCGACCCAGACCGGCATCAACCGGCTCGCTGACGTCCGGCCGACGTACCCGCTGTTCAACTGGGACCACGTGCCGATCAAGGCCGGATTGCACAACAGGTACGCGGTCGGGCGCAGCACCTGGATGACGTTCGTCAGCCGCACCCAGCTCTCCCTGCAGGGACGCCGGGTCCTGATCGTCGGGTTCGGCCCGGTCGGGCAGGGACTCGCCGACATGGCGCGCGCTCTGGGCGGTGACGTGACGATCGCCGACCTCGACCCGGTGCGCCGGCTGACCGGTCGGCACGCGGGCTGGCGGATGGGAGACCTGGACGAGCTGCTGCCTACGGCGGACGTCGTGGCCACCGCCACCGGCCGCCAGGGCGTTCTCACTGCCGAGCGGCTCGCGCAGCTCCCGGCGGGAGCCTTCCTGGTGAACGCCGGTCACGCGGACGACGAGATCGAGCTGGCGGCTCTCACGCAACGCCGAGAGCTGGTCCCGTACGTCGAGTCCTGCCGGGTCGGCGACAAGGAGCTGTACCTGGTCGCCGGCGGTGCGCCGGCGAACATCGCTGCCGGCTCCGGCGACACGCTCGACTCGTTCGACGTGACCCTCGCCGTCCTGGTCCGGGGAATCGGGCACATCGCCGGCCCCGGCGCGACGGCGTCCGCCGGGGTGCACGAGCTGCCGGCGACTGCCTGGATGCCGGTCGCGGAGCGCGCTGCCCGCACGCACTGACCGCCCTCCGTCACGGCCACCGTGTCCAGGCCGGCGAACGGGGCGCCCGGCCAGGGGTCTTGATCCACTTTGACCAGGCACGTACCCGCAGGCCAGGGTGGGCATGGAATCGGACGAATGTCCTGTTCGTGTGCGCGCACGGAGGGCTTGATGCCGGGTAAGAGGCGTTCAGCGACCAAGCATGTCGGGTCGGGGGGTGCGGTCGCCATGGTGATCGCGGTCCTCGTGACGCTGCTGGCCGGATGGGCCGCCTACGGGATGGTGTCGGGTGACGAGGGCACCGTGTCCGGCTCCGGTGGCGAGACGTCCACCACGGGCGATCGAGCGAGCGGCGAGACGCCCTTGGACGCGTGCGCGGCCGAGGTGTCCAAGGCAGCGAGGGTGGTGGCGGCGGCCAGCGAAGGCGTCAGCCACTGGAACACCCACGTCCAAGCACGCACCGACCTGATCGAGGGTCGGATCTCCGAAGAGCGGATGCGGGAGCTGTGGAAGCGGACGCGGCTGGCGGGCCCGGCCGACCAGCAGCGGTTCCAGACCGCGTTGAAACAGTACGACGGGACATCGCAGTGCAGCGGGCTCGCTGCGGACCAGCTCGGGAAGACGGCGACCGACTGCGTCGCGCGGTCAGAGACTGCGGCCCACGCGGTGGCGGCTGCGCAAGGGGCCATGGGCGACTGGAAGGCCCATCTCGACAACATGGCGGCGTTCGCAAACCGCGAGATGACGCCGGACGAAGCGCAACACCACTGGGTCGAGGCGTGGCGGAAGGCGCCCGCCAACATCTCGGCGTACCAGGACGCCCGAGAAGCGCTGGGCAACGCGCCACCTTGCGCCAGCAGCCCCGACCGCTGACGCGCTCGCGGCGGGAGCCCCGACCTTGGTCCTCAAACCCTGCCGGAGGAGAACCACGTGGCAGCGCGGTCCAGATACAGCGACGAGTTCAAACGTCGAGCGGTCGAACGCGTCGTGGACTCGGGGGCCCCGGCCAGCAGAGTCGCTCGGGAGGTCGGGGTCAGCCCGGAGACCTTGCGGCGGTGGGTGAGACAGCATCGCGCCAGACCGACCGACGGAGCACACGGCGATGTCGTCATCGCCCGGGAGCCAGCACCTCGGGTGGCGTCCGCCGAACCCGGGCACCGCAGGACCCCGCCAAGGGCTGCACCACCCGCGCAAGCGGACCGGCCGACAGCGCCGTTCTCCCTGACGCTTGTCGACGCAGCCACCTCGTCGACGGACCGAGTCATCACGTCGCTCGTCGAAGCACCGGACGAGCTGTTCGAGGCAGTCACCCGCTGGCCCTTGCGTCGCCGGATGGCGGTGGTGCTGCTCGCGTGGTGCTGCGCGGTACTGGCGTCCGGCCTGCTCAGCCCGCCACCGTCAGTGATCGTGGGCGCGACGGTCCTCCACGTCCTCTCCCTGGTCCTCGCCTTCGGGTCCGTGGTCGTCATCGACTGGCACGGGCTGCTGTGGCTGATGGGGCGGCGCGGTCTGCATGAGTCGACGAGACTGGCCGCTGCCGCCGGCCCGCTGATCTGGCTGGGCCTGGCTGGTCTGCTCGCCAGCGGCGCGCTCCTCAACCCGGACCTGAGCAGTCCGATGGCCTGGACCAAGCTGGTCCTCGTCCTGGCCGTCGCCCTCAACGGGACCATGACGTCGACGACAGCGCGGCTGCTGCGTGACCTTCCGCGCACGGTGCTGCCACCCAGCCTGCCCCGGCACCTCCAGGCGAAGGTCTTCACTGCCACGGCGGTCTCTCAGATCGGCTGGTGGGGGGCCATCACCATCGGATTCATCACCACCGCCCGCCGTGCTTGATCACGTGAGATGCCGCTGCCGAGGCGCCGCGCGAGATGTAGGCAGCGAGGACGCTCTCCCCGGACTTCGGGGGCGTCCGGCCCTACCCCAGCAGGCTTAGGGTCGAGCAGAGTAACGGTCCGTAAGTGGGGCCGGGCGTTCGGCAGATCGTGCTGCGTCCGCTCCGCACGGAAGGACACGAGGGCGATGACGACGAGCCCGACGGCCGAATCGATGAGCCGGCCTCCGCCAAGGATCATCCAGGGCGGCATGGGGGCAGCGGTGTCCAGCTGGCAGCTCGCCCGAGCGGTCTCCGCGACCGGCCACCTCGGAGTCGTCTCCGGCACCGCGCTGGACGTTGTGTACGCCCGACGCCTCCAGGACGGTGACAAAGGGGGTCATGTCCGGCGGGCGATGGCTGCGTTCCCGGTGCCGGGAGTTGCCCAGCGTGCTCTCGACAGCTACTACCTGCCTGCCGGCCGGGCGGCGGGTCGGCCCTACCGCCCGGTCCCGATGTTCACGCTGGCGCCGCCGGTGGCGCTGCAAGAGCTCACCGTGCTCGCGAACTTCTGCGAGGTGTACCTCGCGAAGGAAGGTCATCCCGGTGTGGTGGGGATCAACTACCTGCGCAAGATCGAGCTGCCGATCCCGTTCGCCTGCCTGGGGGCGATGCTGGCCGGCGTCGACTACGTCCTGGTCGGTGCCGGAAGCCCGGCGGAGATGCCCGAGCTCCTCCGACGGCTCGCTCGGCGAGACGGTGTCGCGCTGTCGGTCCGTACGCAGGGCACGACGAGCGCGGACGGAGACTTTGCCGTGCGGTGCAGCCCGCGCGCGCTGCTCGGCGCGGGGGCGCCGCTGCACCGACCACAGCTGCTCGCGATCGTCGCGTCCACCGATCTTGCGGCCGGACTGGCCGCCGACCCCGCGACCCGACCGGACGGATTCGTCATCGAGGGCCACACCGCCGGCGGCCACAATGCGCCCCCGCGGGGGCCGCGGCGGACGACCCCAACCGGTGAGCCGGTGTACGACGAGCGCGACATCGTGGACCTCGACGCCGTCCGCGGGCTCGGCCTGCCGTTCTGGCTCGCCGGGTCCCAGGGCAGCCCGGAAGGTCTGCGCTCGGCGGTGGCGGCAGGCGCCGCCGGCGTGCAGGTCGGCACGGCGTTCGCGTTCTGCGCCGAGTCCGGTCTCGCCGACAGGCTGAAGCGCCAGGTGCTGCGCGCCCTGGTCAAGGGAGACGTTCGCGTGCGCACCGACTGGCGGGTGTCACCGACAGGGTTCCCGTTCAAGGTGCTGGACGTGGCCGGCACTCTCGCCGACCCCGAGGTCACGGCGCGCCCACATGTCTGCGACATCGGCGCGCTGCGCAGCCCCTACCGCCAGGCCGACGGCACGATCGGCTACCGCTGTCCTGCCGAGCCCACCAAGATGTACCTCGACAAAGGCGGCCGGGCCGCCAACACCGAGGGCCGGCAGTGCCTGTGCAACGCCCTGCTGGCCGCTGTCGACCTCCCGCAGCGGCGCCCGCACGGGTACGACGAACCAGCGATCGTCACATCCGGGGACGACCTCAGCGCCGTGGCCGCGCTCATCCGGTCACGGCCCGACGCCGCGCCCTACCCGGCCAGCGCCGTTATCGACTACCTCTCCCCGGCGCCGGTGCGGGACAGCTAGGAGCTCGGGTGGCAGAGTCCTTGAAGTGGCTGGCTCGGGGTGAGCACGAGCTGCCCCAAGACGACGGTTGGCTGACACAGCGCGAGGCACAGCGCGCGGCCGGCCTGCGGTTCACCAAACGCCGCACCGAGTTCTTGTTGCGCCGTTGGGTCGGCAAGCAAGCCGTGGCCATCGCCCTCGGAGCGGGCACCGACGTACCGGAGATTGTTCGCATCGAGGTGGCCAACCGTCTCAGCGGGGCACCGTACGTCCTCCTCGACGGCCGCCCTCTGGGGCTGGACGTGTCCTTGACCGACCGGGCCGGGTGGGCGGTGTGCGTCGTGGGGCCGGACCTCAGCCGTGTGGGGTGCGACCTGGAGATCGTCGAGGTCCGTTCCCGCGGCTTCGTGAGCGACTTCCTGACCGAGGCCGAACAGAGCTACGTCGCATCGCAGGCGGACGGCGACGCCAGAGACGCGGCGGCGAACCTCCTCTGGTCGGCCAAGGAGAGTGCCCTCAAGGTGCTGCACACGGGCCTGCGCCGGGACACCCGGACGGTGGAGGTCACCGTGGCCGACTCCGGTCAGGAACCGGACACGGCAGGTTGGGGCAGGCTGTCGGTGTCCACCGTCGAGGGCACCACCCTTCCCGGGTGGTGGCGACGCGACGGTGCATTCCTCCTCACGATCGCGGCGGAGTCCCCGGTCGGGCCACCGGAACCGCTTCCGGGCGGCGCCCGGCTGGGCGAGGCGTCGCCCGTCCACTCCTGGGTCAGGAAGCCGCTCGCGATCGGCCGGCCGGTGGACTCGCCCTAGGCGGGGGCACCCGCGTCCGGTCGACGCTCAGGCCATCGGCGTGAGGGTGCGGGCCATGCCACGCTCGAGCGCGTCCACGACGTACGGCCGCAGCTGGTCCGCCGGGATGATCCGGTCGACCGAGCCGACCGTCAGTGCCCGCTGGATCGTGTGGATGCCGTCGAACTCGTCCGCGACCTCCCCGAGCTTCTGCGAGTGCACCTGCTCCGTCACCCGCAGCAGCTCGGCGCGCAGCGCGCTCGCCTCGCCTCCTTCCGCCATCGGGATCGCTTCCCGCAGACGCGCCACACGCGGGTCGTTCTCGGTGCGGGCCTTGACCTCCCTGGCGAACACGGTGGCTGCCGCCGGGGCGCCACCGATCACCGAGGCGTAGGAGCCCTCGACCGCGGCGATCTCCATGGCGGGGTTGAGCCGCTTGGAGAACACGACGAACGCGCCGCCGTGGTAGCGGGAGATCACCACGAACACGATCGGGCCGTCGAAGTTGGTCACCGCGCGACCGATCTCGGCGCCGTACTCCAGCTGCCACCGCCGCATCGACTCGGGTGAGCCGTCGAAGCCGGACAGGTTGGCCAGCACGACCAGGGGCCGGTTGCCGCTGGCCGCGTTGACGGCCCGTGCGGTCTTGCGCGATGACTGCGGGAACAAGGTGCCGGACGTCCACGAGGAGGGCCCGTCGGCGGGAACGAACCCGCGGCGCACCAGGGTGCGGGACTCCAGGCCCAGCATGCACACCGGGATCCCACCCACGTGCGCATCCCAGACGACCGAGGTCTCCGCGCCGCGCCACCGAGCCCACCGCTCCAACGGTTCGGCGTCGCTGTCGGCGACCGCGCGCATGACCGAGCGGATGTCGAACGGGCTCTTGCGCTCCGGGTTGCGGGAATCGGCGAAGACGTCGCCCACCACCCGGAAGTCGCTTCCCGGCACGCTCGCATGGGGCGACATGCACACGTCGCGGTCGGTCGGGTCGGACGTCCGGGCGCGCCGCGGGAAACGCTCTCCCGGCACCACGTAGGTGTGGTCATAGTGCCGCAGCAGCACCCGGCAGGCCTCCTCGAACGTCGGCGCCCAGTACTGCGCCTGGCCGTTGGGGCCCATCACCCGGTCGAAACCGCCGATCCCGAAGTTGTCCTCCGCGGACACGCCCCCGGAGAAGTCCAGCGCCTGCTTGCCGGTGAGGACCATCGCACTCGCGGGGGTCATGACCAGGATGCCCTTGGTGTGCATCAACATCGTCGCCTCGGCGTTCCAGTAGGGCTGGCCGCCGACGTTGATGCCGGTGACGATGACGTTCACCTCGCCACCGTCCTGGGTGTACTCGATCAGCCGGCGCAGCACGTCGGCGATCCAGTCCATGTTCTCCGTGCCCTTGTCCATCGCGATCAGCGCTCCGGAGGACACCGCGAACCACTCGACCGGCACCTTCATCCGCTCGGCCAGGTCGAGCGCCTCGACGATCCGCCGGCACTCCGGCTCGGCCAGGTTCCCGAGACCGCGGGTCGGGTCGCTGAACAATGCCACCCGGGTCATGCCCTCCGGCACCTTGTCGGTGTAGCTGGTGAGCAGGCCGACGACGACGTTGGCGACGTTGCGGCCGGGCTCGCGCTCGACGGGCACCAGGTCGCCGTCCGGCCCGATGTCGTGCTCGACGAACCGCCCGGGTGGGAAGTCGGCGGAGGTGCCGGGGGCGGCGGCCAGCATCCGCACGATCTCGTACGGGTACGGCACACCGAAGCGCTCGGCCACGAGCACCTTCTGGCGGTACCTCGTCAGCGGCCGGACCGGCTCGTCGCCGGGCGGCTGCTCGCGCACCGTCACGCCACCACCGCCCATCCCCTCGACGTGCAGGACCGAGTCGCGCAGCTGTCCGTCGGGCTCCGGGACGCGGACGCGCAGCACGACCTTCTCCAGGCCGGCGCCCTCCGCCAGTGGAGCGAGGGACTCCGCCAGGGTCGGCCAGCTCTCCCGGGGGAGGTGCCAAGGCGGCTGCACGTAGAGCACGATTCGATTGGCGACCGGGCGCTCGCGCGTTGCGAAGCCGGCCAGCACCTGCCGCATCGCGGCCAGTGCCTGCAGCCCCATCCGTTCCAGCCAGGGGTACGTCGGGGAGCCGACGGCGTCCGGCACCACAGTCAGGTCGCGCACCTCGGCCAGCGCGAACAGGCGATGGTCCTTGGGGTTCTCGCGTGCCACCCCATGGAAGAGGTAGATGTCCTCCGCCGACGGAAGGCGCTCCAGCCGGAAGTTGGCCAGCCGCCACAGGTCCAGCCGCTTGCCCAGCATGGGGTGCAGGTTGCGGTACAGGGGGTCCTCGGCGAAACCACCGTCCCCGCGCGGGCGGTAGGTCATGTGCTGGGTCCGGAAGTGCTCGGGCGCGTTCCCCGCGGTGCTTGTCACCGTGACGTCCACCCGCCAGGGGGGCCGGCCGAACGGGGTGGCCTCGAGCAGTGACGTCAGCTCGGCCGAGGTCACGTCGGCGTCCGGTTGTTCCCCGACGCGCCAGGTGACGACGTCGACGACAACCTCACGACGCGGGTCGCTGGCGTCGACGAGGGACGCGACCGACCGGAGGAGCCCGGGCAGCTCGTCGATCCGCGCGATTGTGACCAACAAGTGGATGTGCTTGTTCCCCCACTCGTAGTCGGCCGTGCAGAACAGGTGCTTGCCGTGGGTCGCAAACCTCAGGTCCCGCAGCTCGCGGGTCCGGTAGAAGCGCCGGGCGTAGACCTCCAAAAGGACGCGGCGGAACCGATGGTCGCTGTTCGCGAGCCAACGTCTGAGCAGCCTGCCTCGCTGCGGCTGAGGAGACCTGACCAGCGCGTCCACCCCCTGCGCGCGGTGCGGACCGTCCGGGTCGGCGGCGAGCTCGTCGAGGGCGCGTTCGGCTTGGTCGTTCACCCGAGCCACCAGCGCCTCGAGCACCGGTTCGTCGAAGTAGTGGAACCGCACGTCACGGGCCAGCTCGGCGACCGCCGGGTGCCGCCCCTGGGAGGCCGCGGCCAGCCGGTCCAGACGGCCACGCATCTCCGTGTCGGCCAGCGGCGCCAGCACGGCGTTGGCCGCCAGCCGCCGCTCCAAGATCGACACGACCACCGGGACGAGCGAGACGACCCGGTTGAAGGACCGGAACATCCACACCACGGCCGCCTCCAGCTCGGGGGTGCGGGCCAGGCCGCGAACTCCGTAGCGGGCCAGTGCGGTTTCCAGCCGTTCCACGAAGGTGTCGGGCAGCCCGGCCCGCTCGACGTCGAGCCACTGCAGGAACGCCAGCAGGTACTCCTGCGAGCTGCCGCCGATGAGCGAGTCCTCGGGACGCGTCTCGGTGCGCGGGCGGTACAGCGCCCCGACCTCGGTGAACAGGTCGAGCAGCGCGTCCTCGCACGACAGAAGACCCGGGTCGTCCGGTGGCGCGACCTCCCGGAGCCGCCGCTGCTCGACGAACAGCCGCTTGTGGCTGACCGGGTCCAGGTCGTAGCCCAACAGGTAGTTGCGCAGCGCCCCGAAGACCCGATCGCAGGGTGGCGTGCCCGCGGCGGGGCGGGCGGCAAGCCCGGACAGATCTACCTCTGGCGTCGCCGGCCCGGTGGCCGCCCCCGTGCCCGCGGCGCGGATCCGGACGAGTGCCGCACCGGCGTCGACCTGGGCGTTCGCCACCACGGCGACCGAGGCGATCTGACCGGCGAAGGGCGCGACCACCGTGGACTCCATCTTCATGCTCTCCAGCACCGCGATGGGGCTGCCCTCGATGACCTCGTCACCGGGCTGGACGAGCACGGACACCACGAACGCCGGCCAGCCCGCGCGCACCACGCCGCCGTCGTCGCGGACGACCTGGTGGGCGGTTCCGTCGACCTCGATGCGGAAGCTGGCGCTCTGCGTCACGGCGATGACGCGGTGGCTGTCTCCGCCGCAGGCGACCCGGCGCTCGTACTCGTTGAGGCGGTCCACGGCCAGGTCCGCGACCTGCTGCCCGGACTGCACCCGGTAGGTGCCGGGCGACGTCCGGTAGACGTCGAGGCGGTACCCGGCCCCGCGGTACCGCAGCTGCACCCGCGCCCCCACCGCGTCCGGAACCTCGGGCCGTCCTCGGGCCGCGCCGACGTGGAACGCCGCCTGCACCGCGGCGTGGTCGGCGTCGTATGCCTCGACGGCCGCGACCAGGAGCGCCACCGGGTCGGGTGCCGGCGCGTGCCCGTCCTCCGCGGTGAACCGGTCCAGCCACCGGTTGTCGATGCGACCGTCGCGGACCTCCGGCCGGTCGAGCAGGGTGAGGAGGAAGGATCGGTTTGTCGTGGCACCCTCGACGACAACGGTGCTCTGGGCCAGTGCTCGACGCAGTCGGGAGAGCGCCTCATCCCGGTTGGCACCCCAGGCGATGATCTTGGCGATCAGCGAGTCGAACTCGGCCGAGATCACGTCGCCCTCGCGCACGCCGGAGTCGACCCGTACGCCGGGACCGGTGGGCAGACGCAGCCGGGCCAGCCGCCCGGGCGCGGGCACGAAGCCCTGCTCGGGGTCCTCCGCGCAGAGCCGTGCCTCCACGGCGTGCCCGCGCACCCGTGGGGGACTCCCCTCCAGCCGACCGCCACGCGCCACGTGCAGCTGCAGCTTGACCAGGTCCAGTCCCGTGGTGGCCTCGGTCACCGGGTGCTCGACCTGCAGCCGCGTGTTCACCTCCATGAAGAGGAACTGATGGGTCACCGGATCGAGCAAGAACTCCACGGTGCCCGCGTTGCGGTAGCCGGCCGCCGTCGCCAGACGGACCGCCGCCTCCTTGATCTCCGCCTCGGCCGTGCGGTCCAGCGCGGTGGAGGACGACTCCTCGATGACCTTCTGGTTGCGCCGCTGGATGCTGCAGTCACGGACGCCCACGGGCCAGACCGTGCCGTGATGGTCGGCGATCACCTGAACCTCGACGTGGCGCGCGGTGGGGACGAACGCCTCGAGGAAGACGGCCGGGTCGCCGAAGGCCAGCTCGGCCTCGCTGCGCGCTGACGCGAACGCGGCCGGGAGGTCGGCTGGTTCACGGACGACCCGGATGCCCCGGCCGCCACCTCCGGCAGTCGCCTTCAGCACGACGGGATAGCCCAACCGCTGCGCCTGCTCGATCGCCTGCGCGACGTCGTCGACCGGTCCCTCGCTCCACGGCACGACCGGCACGTCCGCCTTCTCGGCCAGTCGCTTGGCGCTGACCTTGTCGCCGAGCATCCGGATCGTGGTGCTGTCCGGGCCGACGAAGACGATCCCCGCGTCCTCGCAACGCTGCACAAAGGAGGCTCGTTCCGCGACGAAGCCCCACCCCACCCACACCGCGTCACAGGCCGCTCGGGTCAGCGTGTCGACGACGGCGGCCTCGTCGAGGTAACGGGACTTGCGATGGCCGTCCTGGGGGTCGAGGTACGTGGCCGAGCCCAGGCAGACCGCCTCGTCGGCTTCCTGCACGAACCAGGCCTCCGCGTCCGGGTCGGTGTACAGCGCGACCGTCGTGATGCTGCCCTCGGCGTCGTCCCCGTCCCGGCGGCTGCGGTTCAGCTCCGCCACCGCGGTGAGCACCCGCATCGCGGCCTCGCCGCGGTTGACGATGCCGAGCCGCCGGATCTCGCTACCCCGGACGTCGTTCACGGGTGCATCACCTCAGTCGGCCATGACTCGGTGCAGGGGAGTGCGGACGTCGTCGGTCAAGCCGCCCGGCAGCGGGATAGTGCGGTATCCGTCCAGGCGAAGAAGGACTCTCCCTTGTGGGTCCAGCACGTGGCAGTCGAAGCAGCCGGCCGCTCCGGCTGACGGCACCGCGACCGCGACGACCCCGTCGGCCGGCGAACCGGCCGTCACGTCACCCACGACGCGCAGTCGGTCCACGTGCGCCGGCAGGGCGAGCCGGCCTTCACGGCCGGCCTCCCACAGCCCCGCCACCTGGAAGCAGAGCTCCACCAGCCGCGGGGCCAGGGCCGTCGGCTGCCCCGGCGGCTCATGGTTGGCAGGCAGGTCGGTCGCGAGTCGCCCGGCAGCTGCGCCGCCCACGCGCCAGCCCTCGGCGACGACCTGGTAGGCCGGGCCGTGGAAGTACAGCCGGTAGACGTCCTCCGGGGTCAGCACCGGTGCATCGGCGCCGCGGGTGACCGGGTCGACCTGTTCCGGCTCCGGCGATTGCCTCGACAGTCGCACCGAGCCGGTGAAGTGAAGGGTTCGCTGCGGCACGTCGCTGCCGGGGAGCAGGCGCTCCGCCTCCAGCCGGCAGTCCGCGACGAGGTCCTCGCCCTCGGGACGGGTGCGTGCCGTGACGGCCACGGTCCGGGGCTCGTCCCGGTAGAACTTCACCGGCGTGCGGAAGTCGACGTCCTCCACGGCCACCACGTGCCAGTCCGGCACGAGCAGCCGGGCCACCTCGGCGAAGGCCTCCATGCCCATCACACCCGGCAGCACCGGTGTGCCGTCGATGCGGTGGTCGTCGAGGAACGGCTGCGCGGTCGGATCCAGCGTCGTCCGCACCACGAGCCCGTCGTGCAGGTTCGCCTCCGCCACGTCACCGACGAGCGGTCCGGCACCGGCGGTGTCCAGGGACGCCGGGTCCAGTCCACCGGCGGGGTCGTACCCGGCGGCCATCATGCCCAGGGCTCCGGCCACGACGACCTCGCCGCGGAAGGCATGCGCGGTCAGCTCGCGTCGGATCCAGGCCACCCCGGCCTCTGGCGGAAGCGTCTCCACACCCGCCATCTCCATGATCTTGGGGATGGAGCCCCGGGTCGCCATGCCGATGCCACCCCAGGCGGTCCAGTCCAGCGCCAGCCCGCGGGTGCTCGGCCGGGTGCGCCGGAAGCTGCTCGTGATCTTGCAGAGCAGGTCGTTGGCCGCGCTGTAGTCGGTCTGCCCGGCGTTGCCGAACCGGCCGGCCACCGAGGAGAAGACGACGGTCGCGCCGATCGGCATGTCCCCGGCCGCCGCCAGCACGTTGAACCAGCCGTCGCTCTTCACATCGAGCACGAGGTCGTACTCGCCCGGCTCCTTGTCCGGGAGCGCCCGGCTGATCTCCAGCCCGGCCGCGTGCAGCAGCACGTCGATGCGACCGCTGGTCGCCCGGACGCTGTCCATGACGCGAGCCACGGCGTCCGCGTCGGTGAGGTCCACCGCGTGGTAATGCGGCTTCCCACCGGCGGCACCGACCGCGTCGATGGCGGCCAACGCCGCGGTCAGCCGCTCGTAGCGGGTGAGCTCCTTCTCGATCGCGACCGGCGTCGGGCGCTCGCCGCGCTCCTTGATGCGGGCGGCGAGGACCGACTTCAACCCGTCCCGGTCCTCGACGTACTGCCGTAGGTCCGGGTCGGCCGGATCGGGTTCGGGGGTCAGGTCGAGGAGGTGGAACGTCCCACCCGACGCGGTGGCCAGGTCGGCGGTGATCGCCGAGACGATGCTTCCCGCGGCACCGGTCACGAGCACGACACTGTCCGGGCCGAGCGTCAGCGCCCCCTCCGTCGGCGCGTCCTGGGGCGGGAAGGGCCGCTCGGCGAGGCCCACCCCGAAGCGCCGCCCGGCGACGTGGCCGACCTCGACACAGCCCGGGTCGCGCAGTGTCTCCTCGACCAGGAGCTCGGCGAGCGCGGTGGTCTTGCGGCTGAGGGGCAGGTCCACTGCCTTGACGAGGGCGTCCGGTCGCTCCCGCTTGTACGCCTTGGCGAAGCCGGTCACCGCGCCGCCCATGGGCGCTGTCGCGCCGGCGTCGTCGTACCCGTGGAAACCGCCGAGGCGGGTGCCGGTGACCAGGAACGGACTGTCGTCGTACAGCCGCCGCATCGTCGCGTACAGCGCCTTGACCCGGCGCCGAAGCGCCTCGCGCCAGGCGGGCAGGTCGAGTGCATCGTGCGGGCCCTCGTCGTCGAGCCCGGCCAGCCAGTAGACGCCGGCGATCTCGCCGTCGGAGCGCCACCCGTCCAACATCTCGAGCAGCTGCTCGGTCGGAGTGCCGGGGTCGACGGTCAGCGCGGTCGCACCCTCCTTGGCAAGCCGCTTGACGAGCGCGTCGGACACCCCGCCCTCGTCACGCATCACCACGACCCGCACGCGGTCGGCGAGGCTGACGCCGGTCGGGATGCACTGGTCGAGGCCGGGCCGAAGGGTGGGCACCGGCACCCGCCGCGGCATGCGGTCGACCGCGTCAAGGTCGCCGGCGACCGTGGTCGGGTGCACCGCTTGTGCCGACACCGACGGCGAGCCAGGAGCCACGGCCGGCTCGGCGACCACCTCGGTGCCCGGCCGGATCCCGGTCTTCTCCCGGATCCAGCCGATCACGTGCGTCAGGGTCGGGAACTCCCGCAACGACAGGCTGTCGTCCC
>DASVBQ010000036.1:0-6912 GCA_036375795.1 Actinomycetes bacterium | reverse complement strand
TGCGCAGCGTCTCCTGCTCGGCCTCGAGCTCGATGCGGGAGAACTTGGTGAGCCGACGCAGCGGCATGTCGAGGATGTAGTTGGCCTGGGTCTCGCTCAGGTCGAACACCGACATCAGCCGGCCGCGGGCCGCGGCCGCGTCGTCGCTGGTGCGGATCACCTGGATGACCTCGTCGATGTCGAGGATCGCGACCAGCAGACCGTCGACGAGGTGCAGCCGCTCCTCGGCCTTGCGACGGCGATGCAGGCTGCGCCGGCGCACGACGTCGAGGCGGTGCTCGACGTAGACCTCGAGCAGCTCCTTGAGCCCCATGGTCCGCGGCTGCCCGTCGACGAGCGCCACGTTGTTGATGCCGAAGGTGTCCTCGAGCGGCGTGAGCCGGTAGAGCTGCTCCAGGATCGCCTCGGGGTTGAAGCCGTTCTTCACCTCGATGACGAGACGCAGGCCCTTGTGGCGGTCGGTGTAGTCGTCGACCGCGGTGATGCCCTGCAGCTTCTTGCTGCGGACCAGCTCGGCGATCTTCTCCTTGACCCGCTCCGGGCCGATCCCCCAGGGCAGCTCGGTGACGACGATGCCCTTGCGGCGCGGAGTGACGTTCTCCACGCGCGCGGCGGCGCGGGTCCGGAAGGTCCCCTTGCCGGTCTCGTAGGCCTCGCGGATCCCGTCCAGGCCGACGACCTTCCCGCCGGTCGGGAGGTCGGGGCCCGGCACGAAGCGCATCAGGTCGTCGAGCGTCGCCGACGGGTGCTTGATCAGGTGCCGCGCCGCCGAGATCACCTCGACCAGGTTGTGCGGCGGCATGTTCGTCGCCATGCCGACCGCGATGCCGGACGCCCCGTTGACCAGCAGGTTCGGGAACGCGGCGGGCAGGACCTCGGGCTCCAGCTCGCGGTCGTCGTAGTTGGGCCGCAGGTCGACGACACCCTCGTCGATGCCGTCGGTGAGCGTCATCGCCGCCGGCGTGAGCCGGCACTCGGTGTAGCGGTAGGCGGCCGGCGGGTCGTCGTTGCCGAGCGTGCCGAAGTTGCCGTGGCCGTCGACCAGCGGCAGGCGCAGCGACCAGGGCTGGGCCATCCGGACGAGCGTGTCGTAGATCGCCGTGTCGCCGTGCGGGTGCAGCGAGGCCATCACGTCGCCGACGACGCGGGCGCACTTGACGTGCCCGCGGTCGGGTCGCAGGCCCATCTCGCCCATCCGGTACAGGATGCGCCGGTGGACGGGCTTGAGCCCGTCCCGGGCGTCCGGCAGCGCACGCGAGTAGATGACCGAGTAGGCGTACTCCAGGAACGAGCCCTGCATCTCGTCGGAGACGTCGATCTCGACGATGTGCTCGGTGAAGTCGCCCTCCGGGGGCGGGGTCTTGCTGCGTCGGGCCACGAGGTGGTGCTCCTGCTCACTGGGACTGCGGTCAGCGGCCGGACTGCCTGCGCCCCGGCTCGTCGCCCATTCTGGCGGCCTGGTCCGACGTACTCGCGGACCGACCCGCTCAGGAGCCGAGGTGCTCGGCCGCGACCCGCTTTCCCGGCACCCGTCGCCTCCACCCGTCACCGAAGCGGACCGGCTCCGCCCAGCGACATGCCGCGCCTCGCCGGTCCACTTCGGTCGCGGTCGCGGTCGCGGTCGCGGTTGCGGTGCCCGGTCCGACGTACTCGCGGACCCGCTCAGGAGCCGAGGTGCTCGGCGGCGACCCGCTTCGGCACCACCATCCGCCAGGCGTCGAGCACGAGCTCGCGCATCTCGTCGTCGTCGACGGCCCTCACCCGGACGCGGACCCAGTTGTACCGCAGGTCGGAGGCCTCCGGCATCAGGAACTTCTCCGGATCGGAGCGGACGAGCGCCTCGCGCTCCGCCTTGGGGAACGCGAAGCCCATCAGCTCCTCGTCCCGAGAGAACGAGAGGTAGACGAGCCGGCCGACGCGGAACTTCACCCGGTCCTGGACCAGCACCTCATAGCTGCGTGGCAGGCTCAGCGCCAGCGCGCGGACGCCCTCGATCGTGGCCACGGCACCTCCTGGGCCCGGCGTCTCACCCGGACCGGGTCGCGCCGACGACCACGTTCCACTCCCGGACCCGCCAGGACCTGACCAGCCCGTTGACGACGTACGGGTCCTGCTCGGCGAACCGCTCCACGACAGAGCGGTCCCCGGTCGACCAGACGAGCAGGGCGGTGTCCGCCGGGTCGGTAAAGGCGCCGGCCAGGGCCAGCTCGCCGCGCCCGTGGGCCGCCCGCGCCAGTGCGAGGTGCTCCTCCCGGAACTCGCCGCGGCGCTGAAGGTAGTCGTCGACCAGGTCGTACATGAGGGCGAGGTACATGCCCCCATGCTGTCAGGCCGGAACGACCTCGACCGTGTACGTCCCCGAGTCGTCGACCCAGGTCACGAGCACGGTGAGCTCCTCGCCGGTGCCGGCGAACTCGACGGTGCAATCGATCGTCGAGTGCTGCGCGGGAACGGCATCGCGCAGCTCCTCGCAGTCTGCGGTTGCCTCGCCGGCGGTCGGGAAGTCGTCGTGGATCCGCCGGGCGACCTCTGCCTCGACGAGCTCCGTGGCGCGCTCCGGGGTGAGTGGTGGTGGCGCGCTCACCGTGGGGTCGGCTCGTACCTGGCAGGAGGCGTCGCTGCCGCTCTGGCACACGCCGTCGTACGAGCCCTTCACCTGAACGCCGAGCAGCACCAAGAACGGCATCGCCAGGGCAGCGACACCGCCGTACAGCAGCGCCGCCTCGGCCGCGACGGCGCCCTCGTCCGTCCTGGTGCACCAGCGCATGAGCACCCCCCGAGGGTCCCCTCAGGGCGAGCATCCGTCCGGTGCGGCACCGGCGCAATCAGCCAGGATGCGTAGGTGGCGAGTACGTCATCCCCTCAGGGTCGGGAAGTCCTCCTCCCGGAACTCCTGGGGGGAGCGGTCCTGCCGCGACTGCTCGGCGCCCCGTAGGTCCACCCGGCGGATCTTGCCGGAGATGGTCTTCGGCAGCTCGCCGAACTCCAACCGCCGGACCCGCTTGTACGGCGCGAGGTGCTCGCGGGCGTGCCGCAGGATGCTCTCCGCAGTCGCGGCGTCGGCCTCGAAGCCGACCGCCAGCACGACGTACGCCTTGGGCACGGCCAGCCGCACCGGGTCCGGGGCCGGCACCACCGCCGCCTCGGCGACTGCCGGGTGCTCGATGAGGACACTCTCCAGTTCGAACGGTGAGATGCGGTAGTCGCTGGCCTTGAACACGTCGTCCGAACGCCCGACGTAGGTGATGTAGCCGTCGGCGTCCCGGCTGGCGACGTCACCGGTGTGGTAGTAGCCGCCGCGCATGACCTCGTCGGTGAGCGTCGTGTCGTCGAGGTAGCCGCGCATCAGCGCCGTCGGCCGGGCGGACAGGTCGAGGCAGATCTCGCCCTCGTCGGCCACCTCGGAGGTCACCGGGTCGAGCAGGGTGACGGTGTAGCCCGGCAGCGGTCGACCCATCGAGCCTTCCTTGAGTGGGGCGCCGGGAGGGTTGCCGATCTGCGCCGTGGTCTCGGTCTGACCGTAGCCGTCGCGCACGGTGAGGCCCCAGCCGTGCCGGACCTGTTCGATGACCTCGGGGTTGAGCGGTTCGCCCGCCCCGACGACCTCGCGCAGGGTGGGGACCGGATGGTTGCGCAGGTCCTCCTGGACGAGCATCCGCCACACCGTCGGTGGCGCGCAGAAGGTGGTCACGCCGCAGCGGCCCATCACGTCCAGCAGTGCCGCGGCGTCGAACCTCTCCTGGTTGACGACGAAGGCGGTCGCACCCGCGATCCACGGGGCGAACACGTTGCTCCACGCGTGCTTGGCCCACCCGGGGGAGGACACGTTGAGGTGCACGTCGCCCGGCTGCAGGCCGATCCAGTACGCCGTGGAGAGGTGGCCAACCGGGTAGGACGTGTGGGTGTGCTCGACCAGCTTCGGGCGCGCGGTCGTGCCGCTGGTGAAGTACAGGAGCAGTGTCTCGTCCGGCTTGGTCTCGACCTCGGCCTCGAAGGTCTCGAGAAGCGCGCTCGAGTCGTCGTACCGCAGCCACCCGGGGACGGGCTCGCCGACGGCGATGCGCGTCCAGTCGCCGTGGACCTCGGCGAACTTCGCGGTGTCCGCCGAGGCCGCGACCACGTGCTTGACCTCGCCGCGCTCGACCCGGTCAGAGAGGTCACGCGGCCCGAGCAGCGTGGTGGCCGGGATCACCACCGCGCCGAGCTTGATGGCGGCGAGCATGACCTCCCAGAGCGGCACCACGTTGCCGAGCACCATCAGGATGCGGTCGCCCCGGTCCACGCCCTCGTCGCGCAGCCAGGCGGCGACCTGTGCTGATCGCGCGGCCAGCTCCGCGTACGTCACCTTCTCCTCGGCGTCGCCGGGGCCGACGATCCACAGCGCCGGGGTGTCGGGCTGCTCGGCGGCCAGCACGTCGAACCAGTCGAAGCCGAAGTTGAAGTGCGCCAGATCGGGCCAGCGGAACTCCCGATAGGCGGTGTCGTAGTCCTCGCGGTGGGTGAGCAGCAGGTCGCGCGCAGCGCGGAACGTCTCGGTGGCTCCCATGCCCGCGACCCTCGCACCGGTCCGAGCGGGGGGTCAACGGTGCGCCTCACCAACCGTCGGGATCGGTCACATCGGCCACAGTCGCTCCCAGTGCGGCGACGGCTGCTGCGGCGTCCAGCGCCACGGCGGTCCCGTGCGCTCCGGCGCCGAGCGTGATCTCGCGGCCGAGGAGCCGTTCGTCGGCGATGACCGGCCAGGCGGTCGTCGAGCCGAAGGGCGTGATCGTGCCGCGCTGGTAGCCCGTCGCGTCGAGTGCCGTCGCAGCGTCGGGCATCGACAGCCGGCTGACGCCGAGCAGGTCGCGCAGCTTGGGCCAGGCGATCGTGCGGTCGCCGGGGACGAGCACGAACAGGAAGTCGCCGTCGCCGCGCCGCACGACGAGGGTCTTGACCACGTCGACGGGCTCCACGCCGCGGGCGGCTGCTGCCTCGGCAAGGCTGCGCACGGGTCCGTGCCGGATCAGGCGGTAAGCCACCCCGGCGGCATCGAGGGCAGCAAGGGCGCGCACCGACCCGCCGGAGTCCAGCCCGCTCACGGCCGTGCCCCGAGGGCGCTGACTGCTCGCGCGGCGAGCCGGTTGCCCGCCGCGAGCGCCGTCTCCGGCTCCGGATGGAGCAGCCACGAGGCCAGGAAGCCTGCGGCGAACGCGTCGCCGGCGCCGGTCGTGTCCACGACCTCGACCCCGCGTTCGGCCGGCGCGCTGGCCCCGATGAAGCCCTGCTGCCACAGCGCGCCGTCCGCGCCGAGCTTCACCACCACCTCGCGGAAGGTCTCGCACAGCTCGGCCGCCGCCGCGTGCGGGTCGGGCGCCCCGGTCAGCACGGTCGCCTCGTCACGGTTGGCGAGCAGGACGTCGGCACCACGGGTCCACCCGAGGAAGCGCGCCGCCCCCACGTCCTCCAGGAGCGCCGCGGAGGAGGGGTCCACGGACACCGTCATGCCGGCCGCGGAGGCCAGCGACAGGGCGGCGAGGCCTGCCTCGCGGGACCCCTTGCTGAGCAGCGTGTACGCCGAGAGGTGCAGGTGTGCACCGGGACGGAAGACCTCGGCGGGCAGGTCGTCCGGCGTGAGCGTGGCGTTGGCGCCGGTGTCGGGCAGCATGGACCGCTCGCCGTCCGGTTCGACCAGCACGACGCAGGTACCGGTGTGCTCCGCCGCGTCGACCGCGACCCGTGTGCCGACGCCGCGCCGGCGGAGCTCGTCCACCGAGTCCCGGCCGAGCGCGTCGTCGCCGACGCGACCGACGTACGTCGTGGGGACGCCGAGCGCGGCCAGCCAGCACGCGACGTTCGCCCCCGACCCGCCACCCTGCGTGGTGACCGTCGAGGGCGTGTCGCTGCCGCGGGCCAGCGGGCCGGTCATCGCGACGAGCACGTCCACCATCAGGTCGCCGACCACCACGACCTGCAGCGCCTCGACGCCCCGCGGCCCGGTCATGCGCCGGCGGCCGCGGCGGCGACGCGGGCCGCGAGGTCGGCGTTGCGCAGGATGATCCGCACGTTGGCCTCGAGGGTGGCCCCGCCGCTCTCCCGGTGGAAGAAGTCGAGCAGGAACGGGGTCACGTCCTTGCCCCGCACGTGCGACTCGTCCGCGGCGCGGAGCCCGTCGCGCAGGAGGCGTTCGTGCAGCTGCGGGTCGACCTGCTCGTCGGTGGGCAGCGGGTTCGCGAGAACCAGACCGCGGTCGTCGGTGCCCAGCTCCTGGCGGGCGGCGAGCACATCGGCCACCTCCTGGGGGCTGTCGACCCGCCACTCCACGGAGTAGCCGGAGTCGCTGAGGTAGAAGCCGGGGAACGCGTCGGTGCCGTAGCCGATGACGGGGACGCCGAGGGACTCGAGGCGCTCCAGTGTGGCCGGCACGTCGAGGATCGACTTCACGCCGGCGCACACGACGGCGACAGGTGTGCTCGCCAGGGACTGCAGGTCGGCCGACTCGTCCCACGTGGCGCGGGCGTCGCGATGCACCCCACCGAGCCCGCCGGTGGCGAAGACCGCGACGCCCGCCCGCGCGGCAAGGTGTGAGGTCGCGGCGACCGTCGTCGCGCCGCTGCCCTTCCGGGCGACCAGGGTGGCCAGGTCGCGGGTGCTCACCTTGACCACGTCGTCGCTCGTCGCGATCCGGGTGAGGGCGTCGTCGTCGAGCCCGATGCGCGGGGTCCCGTCGACCACCGCGATGGTCGCGGGGACGGCGCCGCCGCTGCGTACCGCGTGCTCGATCTCGCGGGCGATGCGCAGGTTGTCGGGCCGTGGCAGCCCGTGGCTCACGATGGTGGACTCCAGGGCCACCACGGGCCGGCGGTCGGCGAGGGCGTCGGCCACCTCGGGCAGGACGGTCAGCACGGCTGCACGCTACCGGTCGGGGAATGC
>DASVBQ010000020.1:0-6369 GCA_036375795.1 Actinomycetes bacterium | reverse complement strand
CCACTTCCTCGTTGTGGGGCGGAACGCCCGAACCTGACGGCCGTACGCTGGCGGGATGTCGTACGCCGGGGATCTGCGTGCGGTCGTCCGGCACCGCGACTTCCGGCGGCTGTTCGCGACCCGGCTGACCTCGCAGGCCGCCGATGGGGCGTTCCAGGCGGCACTGGCCAGCCTGTTCTTCTTCTCCCCGGAGCGGCAGACGTCGGCGGGCAGCGTCGCCGCGGCGTTCGCGGTGCTGCTGCTGCCGTACTCCCTGGTCGGGCCCTTCGCCGGCGTCCTGCTCGACCGGTGGCGGCGCCGGCAGATCCTGGTCGTCGCCAACCTGCTGCGCGCCGGCATGGTCCTCGGCGTGGCAGTGCTGACCTTCGGCGGTGTCAGCGGTGTCCCGCTGTACGTCGCGGTGCTGGCCTGCCTGTCGGTGAACCGGTTCTTCCTCGCCGGCCTGTCGGCCGCGCTGCCGCACGTCGTCACCCGGGACGAGCTCGTCATGGCCAACTCGGTGTCGACGACGACGGGCACGATCGTCGCCATCGGTGGCGGCGGCATCGGGTTCGGCCTGAAGAAGCTGCTCGGCGAGGGGTCCACCGCGGACGGCCAGGTCATCGTCGTGGCGGCGCTGACCTACGCGCTCGCCGCCGGGCTGGCCGCACGGATGGACCGTGACCTGCTCGGCCCGGACCTCGACCAGGAGCGGCCGCAGACCCGCGAGGCCGTGCGCCACGTCGCCCGCGGGCTGGTCGACGGCGCCCGGCACGTCTGGTGGCACCGGTCGGCCGGCCACGCGCTGGCCGCGATCGGCGCGCACCGGTTCTTCTACGGCGTCTCGACCATCTCCGGGATCCTCCTGTTCCGCAGCTACTTCAACGACCCGGACGACGTCGACGCGGGCCTGGCCGGGCTGGCGTGGGCTTTCGCCGCGTCCGGAGCCGGGTTCCTCCTGGCGGCGGTCATCACCCCGGAGGTGACCCGGCACCTGCGCAAGCAGACGTGGATCACCGTCTGTTTCGGGTTCGCCGCGGCGGCCGAGGCGGTGTACGTCGTGCGCCTGACCGAGTGGCTGCTGCTGGCCGGTGCGTTCGTGGTCGGGGTCGCCGCGCAAGGGTCGAAGATCTGCGTCGACACGATCGTCCAGGAGTCGGTCGACGACGCCTACCGCGGACGGGTGTTCTCCTTCTACGACGTGATCTTCAACATCGCCTTCGTGTCGGCTGCCGCGTTCGGGGCCCTCGCGCTCCCTCCGGACGGCAACTCCCCGGCCGTCTTCGCCGTGATCGCGATCGGCTACGCCGCCACCGCCGCGACGTACGCCCTCGCCACCCGCCACCTCGGCTCGCGCTCGTCGCCCCCGGCCGGTACGAGCGTCAGGGGCCGTCGGGCTGGTCGGCCCACCAGCGGCGGAGCTCGGCCTCGGCGTCCTCGCGGGAGAGCGGGCCGCGATCGAGCCGCAGCTCCTTGAGGTGCTTCCAGGCGCGCCCGACCACCGGCCCCGGCGGCACGCCGAGGATCGCCATGATGTCGTTGCCGTCGAGGTCCGGCCGGATCGCGTCCAGCTCCTCCTGCTCGCGCAGCCGGGCGATGCGCTCCTCGAGATGGTCGTACGTCCGGCGCAGCTGATCGGCCTTGCGCCGGTTGCGGGTGGTGCAGTCCGAACGGGTCAGCAGGTGCAGCCGGTCCAGCAGGTGGCCGGCGTCGGTGACGTACCGGCGTACCGCCGCGTCCTTCCACTCGCCGGTGCCGTAACCGTGGAAGCGCAGGTGCAGCTCCACCAGCCGCGCGACGTCCTCGACGATCTCCTTGGGGAACCGCAGCGCCTGCAGCCGGACCCGGGTCATCTTGGCCCCGACCACCTCGTGGTGGTGGAAGGACACCCCACCGCCCGGCTCGAAGCGGCGGGTCCGGGGCTTGCCCACGTCGTGCATCAAGGCCGCAAGGCGCAGCACGAGGTCCGGCCCGGCCGGCTCCATGGCCATGGCCTGCTCCAGCACGGTGAGCGTGTGCTCGTAGACGTCCTTGTGCCGGTGGTGCTCGTCGATCTCCAGCGCCAGCCGCGGCAGCTCGGGCAGCACGTGGTCGGCCAGCCCGGTGGCCACGAGCAGGGCCAGCCCGGTCCGCGGGTCGGGCGAGCACACCAGCTTGATGAGCTCGTCACGGACCCGCTCGGCCGACACGATGTCGATCCGGTCGGCCATCTCGCGCATCGCCGCCACCACCGCGGGGTCCACCGCGAACCCGAGCTGCGCGGCGAACCGGGCCACCCGCAGCATCCGCAGCGGGTCGTCGCCGAACGAGTCCTCCGGGCGGCCAGGAGTCCGCAGCACCCGCGCGGCGAGGTCCTCCAGGCCGCCGAACGGGTCGACGAAGGCCTTGTCGGGCAACGTCACCGCCATGGCGTTCACGGTCAGGTCGCGCCGGCCCAGGTCGTCCTCCAGCGAGGTGCCGTAGGTCACCTCGGGCTTGCGCGAGTCGGGGCGGTAGACCTCGGCGCGGTACGTCGTCACCTCGATCACCAGGTCGCCCTTGCGGGCGCCGACCGTCCCGTAGGCGATGCCGATCTCCCACCAGGCGTCGGCCCACCCCTTGACCAGCGGGACGACCTGCTCCGGCCGGGCGTCAGTGGTGAAGTCGAGATCCTGGCCGAGCCGGCCCAGCAGCGCGTCGCGGACCGAGCCCCCGACCAGCGCGAGCGAGTGACCCGCCGCCGCGAACCGGGTCGCCAGCTCGTCGGCTACGGGGGCGACACGCAGCAGCTCTGCGATCAGCCGGCGCTGGGGTCCGGAGACATCGGGCACGGGCGACAAGGGTACGGCGCCGCCCGGCTGCGCCTTTCCGGGGCGAGGACCCGTCCTGGCTACCATCGACAGATGCCACGCACCCCCGCCCCACGACGGCCCCGCGGCCGGTCCGGGCAGCGGGGCCTGCGCAAGGTGGAGGAGACCTCGGCGGGCGGCCTGGTGGTCGACCGCAGCGCGGGACACCTCCGGGTGGCGCTCATCGGACGCCTCGACCGACGCGGGCGACTGTTGTGGTCACTGCCCAAGGGGCACCTGGAGGACGGCGAGAGCGCGGAGGACGCCGCGGTCCGCGAGGTGGAGGAGGAGACCGGCATCCGCGGCCGCGTCCTGGCCTCGCTCGGCACGATCGACTACTGGTTCGTCGCCGACGACCGGCGGATCCACAAGACGGTGCACCACTACCTGCTGGAAGCCGACGGCGGTGAGCTCTGCGACCACGACGTCGAGGTGGACGAGGTCGCCTGGGTGCCGCTGCGCGAGCTCCGCGAGCGCCTCGCGTACGCCGGCGAGCGCCGCCTGGCCGAGACGGCGGCCGACCTCCTCGCCGACTCCGCATGAGCGGCACGACCACGGGGCGCGGCCGGACGGCCGGCGCCGCCCGGCTGCTGGCCGTCCTGACCGCACTCCTGTCCGCCCTCACGGCCACTGTCCTGTCGTGGGGCTTCCCCGCGAGTCCCGCGGCGGCCGCGACCGATCCGGCCGTGATCACCCTCGACACGCTCAGCCCGGCGCTGCCGACCGCCGGCACCGACCTGCTCGTGGCCGGCGAGGTCACGAACACCGGCCGCCAGGAGCTGCGCAACGTGGAGGTGCGGCTGCGGCTGTCCGACACGCGGCTGAACAGCCGGGCCGAGCTCGCCGCGGTCGCCGAGGGGCTGACCACCAGCCGCGACGGCGAGGTCGTCGTCTCGCGGAGCCTGCCGGACCTGGCCGCCGGCGAGTCGACCCGGTTCGACCTGACCCGGCCGACCGACGAGCTCGACGCCCTGACCGGCTTCGGTGTCTACGTGCTCGGCGTGGAGGTGCTGGCCAGCCGGAACACCGGGTTCGGCCGGGTCGCGATCGTGCGCACGCAGCTGCCGTGGGTGCCTGCGCAGCAGGACTTCCGCCCCACCGGGTTCACCTGGCTGTGGCCGGTCGTGTCGCGCCCGACCCGGCTGGCCGACGGCTCCTTCGCCGACGACTCGTTGGCGGGCGAGATGGAGGCCGGCGGACGACTGTCCCGGCTCGTCGCCGCGGGGGACGGCCTCCAGCAGGGGGCCGCGGTGACCTGGGCGGTCGACCCCGAGCTGCTCGACGAGGCGGCCGACATGGCCGACGGCTACGACGTCCGGGCGCCCGACGGGTCGCTGGTCCCCGGCGGTGGCACCGCGCTGGCGGCGAGGTGGCTCGAGCAGCTGCGGACGGCCACGTCCGGCCGGCCGGTGCTCGCCCTGCCGTACAGCGACCCGGACCTCACCGCGGTCATGCGGGCGGGACTGACCGGTGACGTGGCCCGCTCCCGCGAGCTCGGCGAGAGCACGCTGCGGGCGCGGCTGTCCGAGGCGGCGCCGGTCGCCGACACGGCGTGGCCGGTCGACGGGTACGTCAACCGCGAGACGCTCGCGACGCTGCGCCGCAGCGGCGTCACGACGGTGGTGCTCGACGGGCGCGCCGTTCCGACCGAGATCGACCTGAGCTACACGCCCAGCGGGCGGGCGCACGTACCCAGCCGGGCCGGCCGGCTGGCCGGCGTCCTGGGCGAGCCCGGCCTGGCCGACCTGCTGCGCCGACGCGGCACCGACCCGCTGCTGGGCGCCCAGCGGTTCCTGGCGGAGACCGCCATGATCACCTCGGAGCTGCCCAGCACGGGCACCGCGCGCACGATCGTGGTGACACCGCCGCGGCGCTGGGACCCCGACCAGGCCTACCTCGACCGGCTCG
The DNA here is from genome assembly GCA_036375795.1 of Actinomycetes bacterium. Classification (GTDB taxonomy): domain Bacteria; phylum Actinomycetota; class Actinomycetes; order JACCUZ01; family JACCUZ01; genus DASVBQ01. The sequence goes on along the minus strand of DASVBQ010000020.1, from coordinate 1,654 downwards.
TGGAGGTCACCACGCAGGCGCCCTGGGCGGCGCCGGTCGGCCTGGGCGACCTCGTCGCCTCCGAGCCGCCCGAGGTGGACCGGGAGCCGCTGCAGTACCCCGCAGAGCAGCGGCAGCTGGAGCTGCCCGCCTCGTACCTCAGCGCGCTGGAGGGGATGCACACCAGCATCAACGTGTTCTCGGGCATCCTCACCGACCGCACCCAGCTCGTGCCCGAGCTCAACCGGTCGGTGCTGCAGCTGGAGTCGACCTGGTGGCGGGGCCGCGAGACACGGTCGAACCGGCTGAAGACGGAACGCGACTACCTCGCCGACCTTCGCGGGTTGGTCCGGGTGCAGCCCGGCAACTTCACCTTCAGCAGTCGCCGGGGCACGATCCCGCTCACCGTGGCCAACGGCCTGGAGCAGGAGGTCGTCGTCGCCCTCCGGCTGGTGCCGCAGACCCCCCGCCTGCGGATCGAGCCGGTCGAGTCGATCACCATCGGACCGCAGACCAAGCTGCAGGTCGAGGTGCCCGCGACCGCGGTGGCCAGCGGCCCGGTCCTCGTCGAGGCGACCCTGCACACCCAGGGCGGCGTGGTGTACGGCCTGCCCGTCCTGCTGCGCATCACGATCACCCAGTACGGCACCGTCGCGATCTACATCACGGTCGCCGCCGCGGCCGTGCTGTTCCTCACGGCCGGCTTCCGGGTGCTCCGGCGCGTCCTGGGCACGAGGCTGGAGTCGTGACCGAGGAGGAGGCGGGTCCCCGGGCGCTCGTCCGCAGCAGCACCCTGATGGCCAGCGGCACGATCGTGTCGCGGGCGCTGGGCTTCGCCCGCAACGCCGTGGTCGCGGCCGCGCTGGGTACCCACCTCACCGGCGACACGTTCACCGTCGCCAACACGGTGCCCAACATCATCTACATCCTGCTGGCCGGGGGCGTGCTCAACGCCGTCTTCGTCCCGCAGCTGGTGCGGGCCATGAAGGAAGGGGCGGAGCACAGCCGGGCGTACACCGATCGGCTGCTGACCCTGGCCGGCCTCGTCCTGCTCGGCGTGGCGCTCGTCGCGACCCTGGCGGCACCGCTGGTCATCGGCCTGTACACCGACAACAGCTGGACCGATGCCGACACCGCGGTCGCGGTCGGCTTCGCCTTCTGGTGCCTGCCGCAGATCTTCTTCTACGGCGTGTACACGATGCTCGGCCAGGTCCTCAACGCCCGTGGCAGCTTCGGGCCGATGATGTGGGCACCGGTCGTGAACAACCTGGTGGCCATCGCCACGGGGCTCGGATTCATGGCCCTCTTCACCGTCGACGAGGACCATCCCGCCTCCCTGTCGGACGGCGCCATCGCCTTCCTCGGCGTGGGCACGACCCTCGGGGTGGCGCTCCAGGCGCTGGTGCTCGTGCCTGTGCTGCGACGCACCGGGTTCGCCTACCGCCCGCGGCTCGACGTGCGCGGCGTGGGACTCGGCAAGACCGCCGACCTGGCCCGCTGGACGCTGCTGTTCGTGCTGGTCAACCAGCTCGCGTACGTGGTGATCGTCAACCTCGGCACCCGCGCCGGTGAGGCCGCGCGCGGCGTCCTGTCGTACGGCGTCGGCTACCTTGCCTACAGCAACGCCTACCTGATCTTCATCCTGCCGCACTCGATCATCACGGTCTCGGTCGTG
>DASVBQ010000011.1:0-6837 GCA_036375795.1 Actinomycetes bacterium | reverse complement strand
GCACCCAGCACCAGCGTGACGTCGCCACGGCCGTGAAGAACAGCCGTGAGATGGCGCTGCTGCCCTACACCAGCACCGCGCGCTGAGGGGAGCCCACGACATGAAGCTCATCCTCACCCAGGAGGTCGCCGGCCTCGGCGGCCCCGGCGATGTCGTCGAGGTCAAGGACGGCTACGGCCGCAACTACCTCGTGCCGCGCGGCGCCGCGATCCGCTGGACCCGTGGCGGCGAGAAGCAGGTCTCCTCGATCCGGCGTGGCCGCGAGGTCCGTGAGGTCCGCGACCTCGGTGACGCCAAGCAGATCAAGGGCCAGCTCGAGTCGTTGAAGGTCACCCTGCCGGTCCGCGCCGGCAGCGGCGGGCGCCTCTTCGGTGCCGTGACCGTCGCCGACATCGTCGACGGCGTCCGCAAGGCGGGCGGCCCGCAGGTCGACAAGCGCCGCGTCGAGGTCGGCCAGCCGATCAAGACGGTCGGCGCTCACCAGGTGACCGTGCGCCTGCACCCCGAGGTGGCGGCGACCGTCTCGGTCGACGTCGTCCCCGAGGGCTGACCTGGCCGCGTACGCACCTGGTACGCCGTACGGAGCCCCGCACCCGTCTCCGGGTCGCGGGGCTCCGTCGCGTCCGGGTGTCGCACGCACGTTCGCTCGTTCGCTCGTTCGCTGACATCGGATGAGCCCAGGGCCTTGCGGTAGGCCGGTTCCGCATCCGTTGCCGGCCATCCGGGCGTGGATAGGGTCGCGGTCGTGATCTGGACCGCGCCGGAGGTCGACCGCACCGATCCGCCGCCGGTGGCCGACGAGCGCGCAGCACTCGAGGGCTGGCTCGACTACCACCGGCAGACCCTGCTGTGGAAGTGCGCGGGGCTCACCGCCGACCAGCTCCGGGCGCGCGCGGTGCCGCCGTCGTCGCTGTCCCTGCTCGGCCTGGTTCGTCACATGGCCGAGGTCGAGCGCTCGTGGTTCCGGCGGCGCGTGGCGGCGCAGGACGCGCCGCGCATCTACTCCGACGACACCCGCCCGGACGCCGACTTCGACGACGTCGACGCTGCGGACCCGCCTGCCGACCTGGCGACCTACTCCGCGGAGGTCGAGGCGGCCAGGGCCGCGGTGGCGGGACGGTCGCTGGACGACACCTTGGTGGGGCGCCGCGAGGGGTCGGAGCTCACCCTCGACCTGCGCTGGGTGTACCTGCACATGATCGAGGAGTACGCGCGGCACAACGGCCACGCCGACCTGTTGCGCGAGCGCATCGACGGCGTGACGGGCGCCTAGCCCCGCCGGCCGGGCAGCGCGGCACCGGTGACCAGCCAGGCCTCGCCGCGCCAGCGCACCACGAGCGTCGCGAGCCGGGCGAGCAGGAAGGCGTTGAACGCCCACCAGAGCGCGACCAGCCCGGCGTCAGTGGCCAGGACCAGGCCGGCGAGCGGCAGGAAGACCGCGAGGGTGCCGACTCCGGCCCACGCCAGGTAGCGCGCGTCGCCCGCGCCGATCAGCACCCCGTCGAGGGCGAAGACCACGCCGCACACCGGCTGGAAGAGCGCCGCGACCACCAGCACGGTCGCGAGCAGGGAGCGCACGTCCGGGTCCGGGGTGAAGAACGGCACGTACCCGGCGCGCAGGGCCACGACCGCCAGCCCCAGGACGACGCCGGCCGTGGCCCCCCACTCGACCATCCGCCGGGTCGCCGCCCGCGCACCAGACACGTCCGCGGCCCCCAGGTAGCGCCCGACGATGGCCTGCCCCGCGATCGCGACCGCGTCCAGCGCCAGGGACAGGAACATCCAGATGGTGAACGCGACCTGGTGCGCCGCGACCGCGACCGTCCCGGCGTCGGTGGCGACGTACGTCATGGCCAGCAGGGCGGCGCGCAGCGTCGCGGTGCGCACGACCAGCGGCACGCCGGCGGTCGCTGCCGCTCGGATGCCGGGCAGGTCGGGCCGCAGCGGCGCGTCGTGGCGGCGGGCACCCCGGACCACGACGATGACGAACGCGAGCGCCATGCCGAGCTGCGCGAGCACGGTGCCGAGCGCCGAGCCGGCGACACCCAGTCCGACCGGGTAGACGAGCACGAGGTTGAGGACGACGTTGGCGGCGGCCCCGGCGGTGGCGACGACCAGCGGCGTCCGGGTGTCCTGCAGGCCGCGCAGCACGCCCGTCGCCGCGAGCACGACGAGCATCGCCGGCAGCCCGGCCAGGGACACCCGCAGGTAGGTCAGGGCGTACGACGTGGTGGCCGGCGACGGGTCGAAGGCCGCGACGAGAGGCTCGGCCGCCGCGAGGCCGACGACGGCGAGCACGGCACCCAGCGCTGCGGCCAGCCACAGGCCGTCCACCCCCTGGGCGACGGCGGCCCGCAGGTCGCCGGCACCGACCCGCCGGGCCACCGAGGCGGTGGTGCCGTAGGCGAGGAAGACGCACAGCGAGACCGCGGTGGCCAGCAGCGAGCCGGCGACACCGAGCCCCGCCAGCTGCGGGGTGCCGAGGTGCCCGACGATCGCGGAGTCGGCGAGCAGGAACAGCGGCTCGGCGACCAGGGCTCCGAACGCCGGGACCGCGAGCCGCAGGATCTCGCGGTCGTGCGGGTGCCGCAGCAGCCCGCGGGGTCCGGATGGTGGTCGCACTGTCCGCATCGTAGACAGGACGCCCAACTTTCTCGGGTCCACAGCCGGTGGACGGGAACTGCGCACGCCAGCCGGGTGCGGTGGGCCGTCGGCGGCGGCCCGTCCACAACCCGTCCACAGTCGGTGCACGACCTCACGGGCCGGATCCACAGGCGCTGCCGCAGCCGTCAACAGGTTGTCCACAGCCGCGACAGCCGGCTTCGCGCGTCCGGTCGAGTTGTGTCCAGGGTCGCCGATAGAACTGTCGCGGTCGGCCACGCGGGCCTGGCCGCGGGTGGCGGACGACGAGCGAGGTTGGGGGTGGCCGTGAGCATCGTGGAGATGCCCGACACCGCCTCGGCCGGAGCCCTCGTCCGCACCCCACCGCAGGACCTTGCCGCCGAGCAGTCCGTGCTCGGCGGCATGCTGCTGTCCAAGGACGCGATCGCCGACGTCGTCGAGGTCGTGCGCGGGCACGACTTCTACCGGCCGGCCCACGAGCTGGTCTACGAGGCGATCCTGGACCTGTACGGCCGGGGCGAACCGGCTGACGCGGTCACGGTGTCCGCCGAGCTGCAGAAGCGCGGTGAGCTCGGGCGGGTCGGCGGCGCGCCGTACATCCACACCCTGCTCCAGTCGGTGCCGACGGCGGCCAACGCCGGCTACTACGCCCGGATCGTGCGCGAGACCGCGATCCTGCGTCGTCTGATCGAGGCCGGCACCAAGATCGTGCAGCTCGGCTACACCGGCGACGGCGACGCCGACGACATCGTCGACACCGCGCAGGCCGAGGTCTACGCGGTCACCGACAGGCGCACGTCCGAGGACTACCTCCCGCTCTCGGCGATCATGGAGAGCGCGCTCGACGAGATCGAGGCCATCGGGTCTCGCGGTGGCGAGATGGTCGGCGTGCCCACCGGGTTCGCCGACTTCGACGAGCTGACCAACGGCCTGCACCCGGGCCAGATGATCGTCGTCGCGGCCAGACCTGCCGTGGGCAAGAGCACGCTCGGACTCGACATCGCACGCGCGGCCGCGATCAAGAACAACATGACGACCTGCGTGTTCTCGCTCGAGATGAGCCGCAACGAGATCACGATGCGGCTGCTGTCCGCCGAGGCCCGGGTTCCGCTGCACCACATGCGCACCGGCAAGCTCACCGACGACGACTGGACCCGCCTCGCCCGCCGGATGGGCGAGGTCTCCAACGCGCCGTTGTTCATCGACGATTCACCGAACATGTCGATGATGGAGATCCGGGCCAAGTGCCGCCGGCTCAAGCAGCGTCACGACCTCAAGCTCGTCATCATCGACTACCTGCAGCTGATGCAGAGCGGCAAGCGCGTGGAGAGCCGGCAGCAGGAAGTGTCCGAGTTCTCGCGTGCGCTGAAGCTGCTGGCGAAGGAGCTCGAGGTCCCCGTCATCGCGATCTCGCAGCTCAACCGAGGCCCCGAGCAGCGCACCGACAAGAAGCCGCAGATGTCCGACCTCCGCGAGTCGGGCTGCCTGCCCGCGTCGACCCGCATCATGCGGGCGGACACCGGCGCCGAGGTGACACTCGGCGAGCTGTTCGGGTCAGGGACCCGGGACATCCCGGTCTGGTCGCTCGACGACTCCCTGCGCTACCGCGCGCGCACCATGACGCACGTCTTCTCCAACGGGGTGCGCGAGATCTTCACGGTGACGCTCGCGTCCGGCAAGCAGGTGCGGGCCACGGCCAACCACCCCCTCCTCACGTACGACGGCTGGCGTCCGGTCGGGGACCTCGGGCCAGGTGCCCGGGTGGCCGTCCCCCGCCACGTGCCAGGACCGCTCGACACCCGCGAAGGGTGGGCCGACGCCGAGGTAACCCTGCTCGCCCACCTCATCGGCAACGGCTCCTTCGTCCGGCGACAGCCGATCCGTTACGCCAGCATCGGCGAGCAGAACCTCGCGACCGTGGCAGAGGCCGCGGAGCACTTCGGCGTCACCGCCGTTCGCGACGACCACCCAGCGGCTCGCTGCACGTCTCTGCGACTGCCCGCGCCGCACCGGCTCGCGCTGGGCCGCCGCAACCCGATCGCCGAGTGGCTCGACGGCCTCGGCCTCCTCGGAGCCCGCAGCCACGAGAAGTTCGTTCCTTGCGAGGTGGCGAACTTGCCCAAGCCGCAGATCGCCCTGTTCCTCCACCACCTGTGGGCGACCGACGGCTCGGTGACCGTCAACCGGAACGGCCGCGGGGGTCGCATCTACTACGCATCGCCGAGCCGGCGGCTGATCGAGGACGTGGCGAGGCTGCTGCTCCGTTTCGGCATCTCGGCCCGAGTGCGCACGACGACGCCGAAGGCCGGCCACCGGCCGGGCTACACCCTGGACATCTCGGGCAGGGACGACCAGCGCCGATTCCTGCAGGAGATCGGCGTCCACGGTGGTGGCGCTGAGAACGCCGCGACGCTTCTCGAGATCGTGCGCGAGGGACCCCGCGACACCACCGTGGACACCATCCCGGTGGACGTCTGGTCGCGGGTGCGCACCGCGCTGGTCGAGAAGACGATGCATCGGCAGTTCGCCGCCGCGGCCGAGACCCAGCTCAGCGGCAGCCGCCTGTCGAAGCACGCACCCAGCCGAGAGCGCCTCGGCCGGGTCGCAGCCGTGCTCGGTGATGCGGACCTCGACATGCTCGCGACCAACGACGTCCTCTGGGACGCCGTCGTGAGCATCGAGAGCGACGGCGTCGAGGAGGTCTTCGACGCCACGGTGCTCGGCACGCACAACTTCATCGCGGACGGTGTCGCCGTCCACAACTCCATCGAGCAGGACGCCGACATGGTCGTCCTGCTGCACCGTGAGGAGCTCTACGAGCGCGAGTCGCCGCGCGCCGGCGAGGCGGACTTCATCGTGGCCAAGCACCGCAACGGCCCCACCGCGACGATCACGGTCGCGTTCCAGGGCCACTACTCCCGATTCGTCGACATGGCGCAGAGCTAGCTGGATGGGTGGTGCCACACACAAACAACAACCTGCCGCACGGGGGACCACAGATCTTGTCGAAGGAGATGCAATGGGTTCCACGTCCGCGACGGTTCGCCGAGAGCTGACCATGGACATTGTGGGTCGGGCTGACGGGCAGCGTCTGCCCGTCCCGGTGGTCCTGCGCTACGACACCGCGGATCCGTACGCCGTATGCGCGGAGTTCCACGCCGGCCTCGGCGAGACGGTCGTGTGGACCTTCGCTCGGGAGCTCATGGCCCAGGGCCTCGGCTCGCCTGCCGGTGAGGGCGATGTGCGTATCTGGCCGTCGGAGTCGCACGTCAACGACGGAGTCCTCATCGCGTTGCTCTCGACTGACGGCGCGGCCTTGGTGAAGGCGGCCACCTCGGAGGTCGTCGAGTTCCTGTCGCACAGCTACGCGCTCTGCCCCTCCGGCGAGGAGAGCACGCTCATCGACCTCGACGCCGAGGTGCAATTGCTGCTCGACTCCTGAGCGGTCGGCTCACGCGACGGCGGTTCCGTCGGGGCTGACGACGAGCCAGCGGCCGCCGAACTCCGTCACGTTGTGGCAGAGGACCTGGTTCTTGCCTTCGTGGGCGTAGTAGTACAACGGGTGCCCGCCATAGGTGACCTGGGTGGACCCGTCGGCGCGCTCGGTCGTGCCCAGCAGCTTCGAGCGAGCTGCTCCGGCGGCCCGCGGAACGGCCTGCGTGAGCACCGGCGGCCACGCCGTCGCGCACGCGGCGTAGCACTCGGCCCGGCTGGTGGACTCCTTGTCGAACAGGTAGATCGCCTGTCCACTGCGGTCGAAGAGCATCGTGCCGAACTCGCTGCGCGCGGTCGTGATGACGATGCCCGTGTCGGCCGTGGTGCTCGTCGGGGGTGCGGTGTCCGAGCCGGACGTTGTCCCGCTCTCGTATGGCGTCGCCGGAGCGGTCGACGTGACCGCGGTGCGCGGGGTGGCGGCGTCGGTGGTCTGACCGCCACCGCATGCGGCCAACGCCAGCCCCGCCGCTGTCAGGACTGCACCGACGGTGAGGAGTCCGGGAAAGCTCGACATGTGCAGGCAACGTCCCGGCACGTGACGCGGTGCCCGAACGTTCGAGGCGCCGGCGGCGACGCACCGGCTGACCCTGTCCGCGACCGGCCGTACCGTGCCCACATGGCCGGCGCCGTCGACAGGCTGCTGCGCAGCGACGAACCTTCCGTCCGGTGGAAGGTGCGGGTCCACGCCCTCGGAGAGGACCCGCAGTCCCGAGCGGTCCG
>DASVBQ010000228.1:0-13096 GCA_036375795.1 Actinomycetes bacterium | reverse complement strand
CCGTGATGGGGGCGCTGATCGTGGCGCGATACCCGCGACACCCGATCGGCTGGCTGCTCAGTGCGGGCGGCACCTTCACGGCGTTCTCGCTGGCCTGCGAGTCGTACGGCCTCTGGGTGATCGACCACGGTGGCCCAGGGTCGGAGTACGTCGGGCGGGCCATGGGCTGGCTTGCCGTGCTCACCCAGGCACCCCTCACACTCGTGACCCTGACGGCGATCTTCCTGCTGGCGCCGGACGGTCACCTCCCGTCACGTCGATGGCGCGCGGTGCTGTGGGCCGCCGTGGGCGGGCTGGGGCTGTACGTCGCCGGCGTGTTCACGGTGAACCCGCAGGACATCGAGCTCAACACCGAGCAGGACATCTCCGTCCTCACCGAGGTGCTGACCTTCGCCGGGATCCTCGTCATCAGCGGCGCGTTGGTCGCGTCCGTGGTGTCGCTGGTCCGGCGGCTCAGCCGGTCCGTCGGCGTGGAGCGCCAGCAGCTTCGGTGGATCGCGTCGTCAGCGATCGCGTTGGCTATCGGGCTTGCCTTCGCCCTGTTCGCCCCCATCGTCGGGGGTGAGGACAACTACTCCCTCAGCCTGCCGCTGTTCCTCGCCTACTTCGCCTTCCCCATCTGCACGGCGGTCGCCGTGCTCCGCTACCGGCTGTTCGACCTGGACCTGATCATCAACCGGGCGCTGATGTTGACCCTCGCCACCGGGCTGGTGGCGGTCGGCTACGTGCTCGTCGTCATCGTGATCGGCGCCGCGGTGGGTCAGGGCACGGGTGGCTTCTGGCCGTCCCTGCTGGCGACCGCGGTTGTCGCCATGGCCTTCCAGCCGGCACGCCGATGGGTGGTCCGGCTCGCCGACCGGCTCGCGTACGGCGCCGCAGCCACGCCGTACGAGGCACTCGCCGACTTCAGCCGGCGGCTCGGCGAGAGCCCCGACCCGTCCCGGCTGCTCCCGGCGGTCGCCGACGCCGCCGGCACCGCCGTGAACGCGCGCCGCGCGACGGTCCGGCTGCCGGTGCCCGGCGCGCCCGACCACGTCGGCACCTGGCCGGCGGGCGAGCCCACCGGCCCGGGCGGACCGTCGGTCGAGGTCCCGGTCGTCGAACGCGACGAGACCCTCGGCACCATCACCGTCGAGATGCCCCCCGGGCGGGCGCTGCGCGCCCACGACACCAGGCTGCTGCGTGACCTGGCCGACCAGGCCGCGATCGCCTTCCGCAACGCGCGGCTGTCCGCCGAGCTGGCCCACCAGGTGGAGGCGCTGGACCGCCGCACCTTCGACCTGATCGAGTCGCGACGTCGGCTCATCACCGCCGGCGACCTCGAGCGCAGCCGCCTCGAGCGGTCCATCGCCCGCGAGGTGGTGCCGCACCTCGAGCCGCTCCCCGCGCGGCTCGAGGAGCTGGCCGGTGCTGCGAACGGCACCCTGGACGTGAGCCGGCTGCAGCCGCTCGTCGCCGCGTCCCAGGCCGCGCTCGAGGCGCTGCGCGAGATCACCCGCGGCGTCTTCCCGGCCCAGCTCTCGAGAGCGGGCCTCGAGCCGGCGCTCGGCTCGCTGCTCGCACGTACCGGGTCCGGCCGGCTGGTCGTCGCCGGAGCACATGGTCGACGGCTGGACGACCGGGTGGAGGCCGCTGCGTACTTCTGCGTCGCCGAGGCGGTGCGCGAGCTCAGCCCTCCGGTGGAGGTCGTCGTCGACGACGCCGGTGCCGAGCTGCGGCTGGCCATCCGGGGCCGCGACTCCGGCCACCTGTCGATCGCCCACATGCGCGACCGGGTCGAGACCGTGGGCGGCACCGTCACCGGCCGCACCGCCGACGGGTCGACCGTGCTGGACGTGTGCCTGCCGGTGCGCTCCCCCGAGGCGGCGACGGCATGACCTCCTCGACGGTTCAGTCGCGCGTCGCGTGGACCCTGTTCGGGCTCACCGTGGTGCTCGCCGGCGTGCAGACCTGGCTGTTCCTGGGCTGGTCGGTCGCCCGCGAGGATGCGAGCAGCTGGCCCGGCCTCACCTTCGGCCTGATGCTGTGGGCGGGTCTGGGCGCGGTCATCGTCTCCCGCCACCCGCGCCACCGCGTGGGCTGGCTGTTCGTGGTCGGGGCCCTGCTCGCGACGGTCGGCAACTGCCTGTTCGAGTACGACTCGATCGTCACCAGCGGCCCGTCCCCCGACCCGTCGGCGATCTGGCCGTGGGCGGTCTGGCTCGCGATCCTCCTGGACGCACCCGTCCCGTTGCTGTTCCTCACCTTGCTCTTCCTGCTGTTCCCGACCGGGCACCTCCCCTCCCCGCGCTGGCGGCCGCTGCTCTGGGCCACCTGGTCGTCCTTCGCCGCCATCGTGCTGGCGTTCGCCGTCGTGGTCCCGCCGTGGCAGATCACCCCGGAGAACCGCGACGAGATCTTCGCCGAGGGATGGGGAGCCGACCCGGTCGCCATCACGCTGTTCGTGTTGCTGCTGGTGGAGCTCCTCGCGGCCGCTGCGTCCGTGGTGGTCCGGATGCGGCGCGCGCACGGGGTGGAGCGGCAGCAGCTGCGCTGGCTCGCCGTCTCCGCCTCCATGGTGGCGGTGACCTTCATGCTCGCGGCGTTCCTGCCGTGGCAGTCGGGGTTCCTGGGCTGGCTGCGGGTGCTGCCGCTGCAGCTCTCGATCGTCGCCGTCGTGGCCGGCGCGGCGCTGGCGATCCTGCGATACCGCCTCTACGACCTCGACGTCGTCGTGAGCCGGGCGATCCTGCTGACCGCCTCGACGCTGGTCGTGGCCGCGGGCTACACCCTGCTGGTCGTCCTGGTCGGCAGCAACCTGCCGGCGCGGGTCCGCGACGCCTTCTGGCCGTCGCTGCTCGCCACGGCGGCGGTCGCGCTCGCCTTCCAGCCGCTGCGCAGCCGGATCGTCCGGCTCGCCGACCGGATGGCCTTCGGGCAGCGTGCGGCGCCCTACGAGGCGCTCGCCGACTTCGGCCGCAGCCTGGCGCAGGCGCCGGGCGCCACGGACCTCCTGCGCAACGTGGCGCAGGCCGTGGTGGAGGCGACCGGGGCGCGGAAGGTGACCGCCGTGCTGGAGCTGCCCGACGGCACCGAGGTCGCGCAGTCCTGGCCGACGTCGGACGGCTCGGTCCGGGCCTCCGACCGGACCGTGTTCACGGTGACCGACCGGGGCGAGCGCCTCGGCAGGGTCGAGGTCGACATGCCGCCAGGACGTCCGCTGCGCCCCGACGAGGCCCGACTGGTCGAGGGGTTGCTCGCCCAGAGTGCGATCGCGGTGCGCAACCTGCGGCTGGAGACGGAGCTCGCCACCGAGGTGGCCGAGCTCGGCCGGCGGACCGCCGCACTCGAGGAGTCACGCCGCCGGCTGGTCCTGGCCCGGGACCAGGAGAAGGCCCGCTTCGCGGCGGCGCTGCGCCAGACGGTGCTGCCGCACCTCACCCCGCTGCCCGAGCGGCTTCGCGCGGCGGCCGAGGAGGCCGGCCAGGACGGCGTACGTCGGCTGGACCTGGAGGCGGAGCGCGATGCCGCCACCGCGGCCCTGGAGGAGCTGCGTCGGCTGGTCCGCGGCGCCCGACCGGTGGGTGGTCAGGACGCGGCCGTGGACCAGGCCGCCTCGAGCCGGTCCGGCCCGAACGCCGACTTGGTGACGTAGCCCGCAGCACCTGACTCGGCGACGAAGCCCTCTCCGGCATCCTCGTCGTACGTCGAGAGCAGCAGCACCACCGGCGGCCAGTTGCTCGCGAGCAGCCGGCGGGTGGCCTCCAGCCCGTCGATGCCGGGCAGGTTCACGTCCATGAGCACGAGGTCCGGCCGCAGCGCTGCAGCGGCGTCGAGCGACTCCTCGCCGGAGGCGACCTCGCCGACGACCTCGAAGCCGTCGGTCTCTTCCACGACGCAGGTCATGGCACGCCGGAACGGCGCCTGGTCGTCGACCACCAGCACCCGCACGACCGCCACCGGGCTCACACCTCCTGGGGCGATCATGCCGGTCGGCGATGGCCGCGCGCAGGGGGTCAGCCGCACGGTCGCCGTACGGCTAGCCCCCGTCACACGTTGACTCCGCTGGCGGCGGGTGCGGCCACCGACGCCGTGGGCGTCGGATCGTCGTCCCGCGCGGCGGGCTCGGGGTCGTAGCTCGTGAGCAGCACGGTGGCGCCCTGCAGGAACTTCGGCGGGAAGAGCTCGGTCGCGATCCGGAAGAACTGCTCGTCAGTGGCGGACCAGAGGACCCGCACCGACTCGAGGTTGTTGGTCATGTCGTGCTCCTGGGTGGGTGGCCCGGCAGGTCCGGTGCCGTCACCAAGGACGCTAGGCAGCCCGTGGCAGCGCGCCGATGGTGCGAGCCGCGCGCCGCGGCGCGGTCGCCCGCACCCCAGAAGTGGTGCCACCACCCACCAGGTGTGGTGCTCACCCGGTCGTCGCGGCTGCGCCCTTTTCCTAACGTCGTGGGTGTCAGGACGAAGCACCCACCGAGGAGATCCGAGATGTTCGCTCCAGCACTCGCCCAGCAGATGACCGACAACGTGTCGAGCTCCCGACACACCAAGCGCCTCAGTCTCCGCGCCCGCCTCCGAGCGCACCGAACCTGAGCCGGTCGACACCGACGAGAGCCCGTCCCCGAGACCTTCGGGACGGGCTCTCGTCGTGCGCGCCGCGGGTCAGCGCGTCGCGTCGGCGTGAGCGGTCGCCAGGATCCGTCCCAGCGCCGTGGCGATGGTCGCCGCCTCGTCGGCGCTGATCTGCGACCCGAAGTGGCGCCGGACGCCGTCGAGGTAGCCGGGCGCTGCCCGGCGCAGCCGGTCGCGGCCCTGCGCCGTGATGACGGCCAGCGCCGAGCGGCCGTCATCAGGGTTCGGCTCGCGGGCGACCAGCCCGGCGGCCACGAGCTCGTCGACCACCCGGCTGACCCGGCTCCGGCTGACTGCTGCGACCTCGCCCAGTCTGCCCATGGTGAGGCGGCGCTCCGGCGCCGCGTTGAGCTCGAGCAGCACGTCGTACCACGTCAACGGGAGCCCGTGCGTCGCCTGCAGCTCGCGGTCGAGCTGCGGCACGAGCCGGGCGTGGACCCGCAGCAGCGCGGCCCAGGCCCGGACGGCGACATCTTCCATGGAGCGCAGCGTATGACAGCTCTTGTGCGTGCGCACGCACTCTGTTAATAATGTGCGTGCGCACACATTCGACCCACGCCGAGGAGCTCTCATGACCAAGCTGCTGCACGTCTCCGCGTCACCCCGTGGCGAGCAGTCCGAGTCGCTCGCCATCGCCCGGACCTTCCTCGACAGCTTCCGGGCCGCGTACCCGCACGTCGAGGTCGAGACGTTCGACCTCTGGGACGGGTCGCTCCCCCCGTTCGGCCCGGCCGCGGCCGCGGCCAAGATGGCCGTGTTCGCCGGGGCCGAGCTGGACGGCGACGAGGCCGCGGCCTGGCGGGCCGCGCGAGACACCTTCCAGCGGTACGACGCGGCCGACCTGTACCTGTTCAGCATCCCGATGTGGAACCACTCGGTGCCCTACGTCCTCAAGCAGTTCATCGACGTGGTGAGCCAGCCCGCAATGGTGTTCGGGTTCGACCCGGCGGACGGCTACACGGGCCTGCTCACCGGGAAGAAGGCGGCGGTCATCTACTCCGGAGCCGTGTACGGTCCTGGCCGCGGTGCGGCCTTCGGCCAGGACTTCCTCACGCCCTACTTCGAGGGCTGGCTGCGATGGACCGGCATCGACGACATCACGTCGATCCACTTCCAGCCCAATCTCGCCACCGACGACCCCGAGCCGGGCCGTCGGGCGGCCCACGCGGCCGCGAGGCGGGCCGGCACGACGTTCGCGGCAGGGCTGGCCGGCACCGACGCACTGACCGCCTGACCCTCTGACCCTCGGCGACGAAACGCGGTGGACGCAGCCCGCTAGCATTCCTGGCGTACCTGCACGGCAGTGATGGGGCGATCACCTCGGAGCCGCCGGAAGAACGGTCACCCGAGGGTGGCTCACTAGACCCGGCAGCAGGACGAACGAAGTGGGCCGTCGCCCGTCGGCGGCCAAGGAGGGTGGTACCGCGGGGCACCGCGGCGGGCGCACGGCCCGTCGTAGGACCTCGTCCCTTCGCCGGACCTGCACCACCGACGAAGGAGCCCCGTGAGCGCGGACCGCCGCTACACCCCCGTGCCGCCGCAGGTCGACCTGCCCGCCATGGAGCGGGACATCCTCGCGTTCTGGCGCGAGAACGACACCTTCGCCCGCAGCCTCGAGCAGACCGCAGGCGGCGAGCCGTGGACGTTCTACGAGGGTCCCCCGACCGCGAACGGGATCCCGGGCGTGCACCACGTCGAGGCCCGGGTGTTCAAGGACGTCTTCCCCCGGTTCCAGACCATGCGGGGCTACCACGTCGTCCGCAAGGCCGGCTGGGACTGTCACGGCCTGCCCGTCGAGATCGCCGTCGAGAAGGAGCTCGGCTTCTCCGGCAAGGGCGACATCGAGGCGTACGGCGTCGCCGAGTTCAACGCCAAGTGCCGCGAGTCGGTGCTGCGCCACGTCGGCGAGTTCGAGGCGATGACCGACCGGATGGGCTACTGGGTCGACATGTCCGACCCCTACCGGACGATGGACCCGGAGTACGTGCAGAGCGTCTGGTGGTCGCTCAAGCAGGTCTTCGATGCCGGGCTGCTCGCCGAGGACCACCGGGTCGCCCCGTACTGCCCGCGGTGCGGCACCGGGCTGTCCGACCACGAGCTGGCGCAGGGCTACGAGACCGTCGTCGACCCGAGCGTCTACGTGCGCTTCCCGCTGACCAGCGGGCCGTACGCCGGCAAGGCGGCGCTGCTGGTCTGGACGACGACCCCGTGGACGCTGGTGTCGAACACCGCCGTGGCCGTGCGGCCGGACGTCACCTACGTGACCGCCACCAACGGCGAGGAGACCCTCGTCGTCGCCGAGCCGCTGGTCGAGCAGGCGCTCGGCGAGGGCTGGACGGTGCAGGACCGGTTCCGCGGCGAGCAGATGGAGCACTGGTCCTACCAGCGGCCGTTCGAGCTGGTCGACTGGCCGGAGGGCCAGCCCGGTCACTTCGTGCTGCTGGCCGGTTACGTCACCACCGAGGACGGCACCGGCCTGGTGCACCAGTCCCCCGCGTTCGGCGCCGACGACCTGCTCGTCTGCCGGAACTACGGCCTGCCGGTGGTCAACCCGGTCCGCCCGGACGGGCACTTCGACGAGTCGGTCCGCCTGGTCGGCGGCGAGTTCTTCAAGAGCGCCGACCAGCCGCTGGTGAAGGACCTGCAGGAACGGGGCCTGCTGTTCCGCCATCTCGCCTACGAGCACGCCTACCCGCACTGCTGGCGCTGCCACACCGCGCTGCTCTACTACGCGCAGCCGTCGTGGTACGTCCGCACCACCCAGGTCAAGGACGCCCTGCTCGCCGAGAACGAGAAGACCAGCTGGTTCCCCGACAACATCAAGTGGGGCCGCTACGGCGACTGGCTGCACAACAACATCGACTGGGCGCTGTCCCGGTCGCGGTTCTGGGGCACCCCGCTGCCGGTGTGGCGCTGCGAGAACGACCCGGCCCACCTGGTCTGCGTCGGGTCACTCGCCGAGCTCGGCGAGCTCGCCGGCCAGGACCTCTCCGAGCTCGACCCGCACCGGCCGTACGTCGACGACGTCACCCTGCCGTGCCCCGACTGTGCCGCCACCATGCGGCGGGTCCCCGAGGTCATCGACGCGTGGTACGACTCGGGCTCGATGCCGTTCGCCCAGTGGGGCTACCCCTACGCGGAGGGCTCGAAGGAGCGGTTCGAGGCGGCGTTCCCGGCACAGTTCATCTGCGAGGCGATCGACCAGACCCGCGGCTGGTTCTACACGTTGATGGCCGTGAACACGATCGTGCACGGCCGCTCGTCGTATGAGAACGTGCTCTGCCTCGGCCACATCGTCGCCGAGGACGGCCGCAAGATGAGCAAGCACCTGGGCAACGTGCTGCTGCCGATGCCGCTCATGGAGCAGCATGGGGCGGACGCGCTGCGCTGGTTCATGGCCGCGAGCGGCTCACCGTGGCTGCAGCGGCGCGTCGGCCACACAGTGCTGCAGGAGATCGTCCGCAAGACGCTGCTGACGTACTGGAACACCGCGTCGTTCCTCACGCTGTACGCCGACGCCAACGACTGGTCGCCCGCGTCGGCGGCACCTGACGTCGCCGCGCGCCCTGCGCTGGACCGCTGGGCGCTCTCCGAGGCGCACCGGCTGGTCGGCGAGGTGACCGAGGCCTACGAGGCGTTCGACAGCCAGCGCGTCGGACGGCTGCTCGCGACGTACGTCGACGACCTGTCCAACTGGTATGTCCGGCGGTCGCGACGGCGGTTCTGGGACGGCGACCCGGCGGCCCTCGCGACGCTGCACGAGTGCCTGTCGCTCACGACGCTGCTGCTCGCGCCCGTGGTGCCGTTCGTCACCGAGCGGGTGTGGCAGGACCTCGTGCGCGCGTCCGGCCCGGAGGTTGCCGAGTCGGTGCACCTGGCCGGCTGGCCGGTCGCCGACCCGTCGCTGGTCGACGAGGAGCTCGGCCGCGAGGTGGCACTGGTCCGCCGCCTCGTCGAGCTGGGTCGCTCGGCACGGGCGGAGTCCAAGGTGCGCAACCGCCAGCCGCTCGCCCGGGCGCTCGTCGGCGCCCCCGGGTGGGAGGCGCTGTCCGACGAGCTGCGCCGACAGGTCGCCGAGGAGCTCAACGTCAACGCGTTCGAGGAGCTCGCCGGCGAGCTCGTCGACCGCAGCGCGAAGGGCAACTACCGCTCCCTCGGCAAGCGCTTCGGCAAGGACACCCCGAAGGTTGCCGCCGCCGTCGCGGCCGCCCCCGCCGACGAGCTGGCCGCCACCTTGCGCGAGCGCGGGACGGCGGCCCTGGTCGTCGACGGCCGGGAGGTCGAGGTCACCTCCGAGGACGTCCTGCTCACCGAGACGCCGCGCGAGGGTTGGGCGGTGGCCACCGAGTCCGGCGAGAGCGTGGCGCTGGACCTCACGATCGGCCCGGAGCTGCGCCGCGCCGGCCTGGCCCGAGAGGTGGTCCGGCTCGTCCAGGAGGCGCGCAAGAGCTCCGGGCTGCAGGTCACCGACCGCGTCGCGCTGGTCTGGGCGGCTGAGGGCGAGCTGGCCCAGGCGCTCCGCGAGCACGCCGCCGCGGTCGCAGCCGAGGTGCTGGCGACCCGCTTCGAGGAGGGTCCGGTGCCGCCGGGCGAGGACAGCCAGGAGGACCCGGACCTGGGCCTGCGCTTCCGCCTCACCCGATCGGAGCAGTGAGGCACGGCCGGCAGGTAAAGGTTCGGTATCACGACGGCCACCGCACGCCCGGATTCCCGCGTCGGAGCCCGGCGTTACGGCGATTCACCCGGATGGTCGAGTGATGTGCCCCCCGGGGTCGCGCCGATACTTCGCGTGAGAGCCGGAGCAGGTCCGGCGCACGCGAGGTCTTGATGGAGGTCGCGGTGGCACTGCACGTCGTACCGCTCGGTGGCCCCACCGTGCAGCTGCGCCTCAAGGACGGCGTGGTCGCCGTCCCCGCGCTGGCCAGCCACGTCCGCCCAGCCCTCGTCCTAGCCGAGCGCGAGACCCGCGAGCTCCTGGCCGCCGCGAACCTGCACGACGTCGGGCTCGAGGGCCGGTTCGCCGCCGGCCCGGCCGGCATCCAGGTCTGGGACGGCCCGTTCAACGGCCCCAGCGGGACGCACGGCACCGCGAAGCACCTGGGCTCGGTCGACTGGAGCTACGACACCCCGGCCAAGCACTACGTCACGATCTACCGCGTCATGGTGACCCAGGCCGGCGTCGACGCCGGGGAGACGACGCTGTCGATCATGACGATGGTGCTGGCGCTCGGCGGCCTCAGCGCCGACGGCACCCGCATCACCATGCCGACACCGCCCGCGCGCGACCCGTTCCGCCGGCTGGCGGCGACGGGCAGCTGACCGCCCTGGTTCCCCCCGTAACGCCGGACGCCGGTGAAGCCCGAAGGCTCACCGGCGTCCGTGCGTCTGCGGGCGACTAGCCGCGGTGGTCGGACCCCTCGTCCAGGGCGTACCCGGAACCCGGCTGCTGCGGCGGCCCGCTCGGCCCCTCGCCACCGCCGACCGGGGCGCCGGGGCTGAACGGGCTGCGCCCGGGCTGGGCCTGCGCCGGCTGGCCGGGCTGGCCGGGCTGACCGGGCTGACCGGGCTGGCCGGGCTGACCGGGCTGACTGGGGGCACCCTGGCCAGCGGCGGGAGCCTCGGTGCCCCTGCCCTCCAGCTCGCGCAGCTGGCCCTCCAGGTAGGACTTGAGCCGGCCGCGGTACTCCCGCTCGAAGGCGCGCAGCTGCTCGACCTTGCGCTCCAGCGCGGACCGCTCGGTCTCCAGCGAGCCGATGGTCTGCCGGTGCTTGTCCTCGGCCTCGCGCTTGAGCTGGTCCGCCCGGGTACGCGCCTCGCTGATGATCCGGTCAGCCTGGGTCCGGGCCTCGGCGATGTGCTCGTCGGCAGTGCGCTGGGCGAGGGCGAGGATGCCGGTGGCGGTCTCCGACGCCCCACCCGCGCCGGCCGGGGCGGCCGGCTGGGCCGGCGGAGCGACCTGCTGGGTCGCCGCGGCCCGGCTGCGCTCCTGGGCCTCGGCGAGCTGGCGCTGCATGGCGCCGAGCTTGGAGCGCAGGTCCTCGTTCTCCCGGGCGAGCGCCGGATCCGGCGCGGCCGCGGCCGGGACCGGCGCCCCTCCCTCGGCTGGCTGGCGCGCTGCGGCGGCGAGCTTGGACCGCAGCTCGTCGTTCTCGCGGTAGAGCCGCGTCAGCTCCGCCTCGACCTCATCGAGGAACTCGTCGACCTCGGTCTCGTCGTAGCCGGGCTTGAGCCGCGTGCTGGTGAACTGCTTGTTGGCTACGTCCTCGGGGGTCAGCGGCATGACGTCACCTCTGCCAGTCTCCTCGTAGTTCGTCCGTCGTGAGCGGGGGTGCTCCCGACGCCGCCAACCTCGCGACGATCTTTCGACGGCTGGTCACTTGCATCAGTCGGGCGCCATTCTGGCGCATGACCAGGGGTCTCTTACAAATAGCCCGCCAACCAGATGCCGATGTTGACCAGCACCACGAGCACCAGGAAGCTCAGGTCGAGGCTCACCGAGCCCAGCCGGAGCGGCGGGATCACCTTGCGCAGCGCCCGAAGCGGCGGGTCGGTGATGGTGTAGATCACCTCGGCGACGACCAGCAGCGGGCCCTTGGGACGCCACGATCGGGCGAACATCTGGACGTAGTCCAGCACCAGCCGGGCGATCAGCAGGATGAAGAACAGCCACAGCACCAGGATGACGACCTGGCCGACCGGCGATGGGTTCACCCGCTGCTCAGCTCTGGTTGAAGAAGCCGCTCTCGGCCATCCGCGCCTTGTCCTCGGCGGTGACCGTGACATCGGCTGGCGAGAGCAGGAAGACCTTGTTGGTGACCCGCTCGATCGTTCCGCGTAGGCCGAACACGAGCCCCGCGGCGAAGTCGACGAGCCGCTTCGCGTCCGAGTCGTCCATGTCCGAGAGGTTCATGATCACCGGCGTGCTCTCGCGGAAGCTCTCGCCGATCTGCTTGGCCTCGTTGTAGGTCCGCGGGTGGATCGTCGTGATGCGGTCGAACGCCCGCGAGCCGTGCGCCGCCGCGGGCCGACGGTCCGGCATCGTCGCGACGGAGCCGCCGCGGTCCCCACCGGCCGACCCCAGGGAGGACACGCTGCGCGAGGAGTGAGAGGCGTGGCGGGCGTCGTGCTCGGGCTCGTAGCCCTCGTCGTCGTAACCGTCGTAGTCGTAGCGGTCGTCGTCCTCCACGAGGCCGAGGTAGACCATTGCTTTGCGCATCGCGCCGGCCATGCCTGACTGCCCTCCGCTCGGGGTGCCCGAACCCGCTGGTTCGCCGCCAGCGGGAACGCTACCCGAGCGGAGGGCGCGATCCGAGCAACGCGGTCCCCACGCGAAGGTGTGTCGCACCCTGGGAGACCGCCGCCTCGAGGTCGCCGCTCATCCCGGCGGACACGACCGTCGCCGACGGATAGGTCGCCCGAAGCCCTCGCGACACCTCGGCCAGCCGGCCGAACGCCGCCTCCGGGTCGCCGCCCAGCGGCGCGACCGCCATCACACCGCCGAGCCGGAGGTGCTCGGCCGCGTCGACCGCCGCGGCCACTGCCCCGACCTGGTCCGGCGCGGCGCCGCCCCAGCCACCGTCGCCCGGGGGCTCGTGCAGGTCGACCTGGACCAGGCAGGTCAGCGTCCGACCGGCGCGAGCCGCCCCCTTCTCCAGTGCGGCCACGAGCGGGACCCGGTCGACCGAGTGCACGACGTCGGCGTACGACGCCACGGAGGCCGCCTTGTTGCGCTGGAGCTGACCCACGAAGTGCCAGACCAGACCCTGCACCCCGGCGTCCCGGCAGGCCTGCACCTTCGCGGCGGCGTCCTGGTCGCGGTTCTCCCCCACCTCCCGCACGCCGAGCGCCGCCAGGTGCATGACGTCATCGGCCGGGAACGTCTTGGTCACCGCCACGAGCGTGATCTCGTCCCGGGACCGCCCGGCCGCGGCGCACGCGGCAGCGATCCGCGTCTCCAGGCGCTCGAGGTTGGCCGCGATCTCCGCCCGGCGGTCGGTCATGCGTCCACCAGCACGGCGCCGGCGAAGCGGCCGGTGACGCCGTCTCGCCGGTGCGAGTAGAGGTCCGGCGACTCGGCGGTGCACACGTCGGCGCGCTCCACCTGCCGCACCCCCGCGTCGCGCAGCTGGGCCGCCACCGCGGCCGGCAGGTCGAGCGCCGGAGTGCCCGAGCGGGTGACCGCGTGAGCGGCCGGCACAAGGGCGGCGACCTGGTTGCGCATCTGCTCCGGCACCTCGTAGCACCGGCCGCAGATCGCGGGTCCGACGAGCGCCACCAGGTCCTGCGGGTCCGACCCCAGGTCGGCCAGCGCGCCGAGCATCGCGCCGACGACGCCGGCAGCAACCCCCTGCCGGCCGGCATGGGCGACCCCCGCCGTGCCGGCCCGACCGTCGGCCACCAGCACCGGGACGCAGTCGGCGACGAGCACCACCAGCGCGACACCGGGCACGGCGGTGACGAGGGCGTCGGCCTGCGGGACGGCGGCA
>DASVBQ010000393.1:0-4424 GCA_036375795.1 Actinomycetes bacterium | reverse complement strand
GGCGTCCGACAGCGGCTGGCCGACCTTGCAGTTGTCGCGGTAGACCGCGAGCGCCTTCAGGCCGAGCTTCCAGCCCTGGAAGTGGACGTCCTCGATCTCCTCGACCGTCGCCGTCTCCGGCAGGTTGACGGTCTTCGAGATCGCGCCGGACAGGAACGGCTGCACCGCGGCCATCATCCGCACGTGGCCCATGGGCGCGATGGCCCGCTCGCCCATGGCGCAGTCGAACACCTCGTAGTGCTCGGGACGCAGACCGGGCGCGTCGATGACGTGCCCGTGCTCCGCGATGTACTCGACGATCGCCTCGATCGTCTCCTCGGCGTAGCCGAGCTTGCGCAGCGCCCGCGGGATCGTCTGGTTGACGATCTGCATCGACCCGCCGCCGACCAGCTTCTTGAACTTCACCAGCGAGAAGTCGGGCTCGATGCCGGTGGTGTCGCAGTCCATCATGAAGCCGATGGTCCCGGTGGGCGCGAGCACCGACGCCTGCGCGTTGCGGTAGCCGTTCTTCTCGCCCAGCTTGAGCACCGCGTCCCACGCCTTGGTGGCCTCGCGCTGCACGTCCTTGTCCGTCGAGTCGAGGGAACGGATGGCGTCGTTGGCCGCGGCGTGCTTGCGCATCACCCGCTTGTGCGGCTCGGCGTTGCGCGCGTAGCCCTCGTAGGGCCCGACGATGCCGGCGAGCTCGGCCGAGCGCTTGTACGACGTCCCGGTCATCAGCGAGGTGATGGACGCGGCCAGCGCCCGGCCACCCTCGCTGTCGTAGCCGTGCCCGGTGGCCATCAGCAGCGCCCCCAGGTTGGCGTAGCCGATGCCGAGCTGGCGGTACTTGCGCGTGGTGTCACCGATCGGCTCGGTCGGGAAGTCGGCGAAGCAGATGGAGATGTCCATCGCAGTGATGACCAGCTCGACGACCTTCGCGAAGGTCTTGGCGTCGAACGTGTCGTCGTCCTTGAGGAACTTGAGCAGGTTCAGCGACGCCAGGTTGCACGACGAGTTGTCCAACGACATGTACTCCGAGCACGGGTTGGACGCGGTGATGCGGCCGGTCTCGGGGTTGGTGTGCCAGTCGTTGATGGTGTCGTCGTACTGGATGCCGGGGTCGGCGCACTCCCACGCCGCCTGCGCGATCTTCTTCCACAGCGACCGGGCGTCGACCTCCTCGATCACCTCGCCGGTCGCGCGGGCCCGCAGCCCGAACGTCGTGCCCTGCTCGACGGAGCGCATGAACTCGTCGGTGACCCGCACCGAGTTGTTCGCGTTCTGGTACTGCACGGACGTGATGTCCTTGCCGCCGAGGTCCATGTCGAAGCCGGCGTCGCGCAGCGCACGGATCTTGTTCTCCTCGCGCGCCTTGGTCTCGACGAACTCCTCGATGTCGGGGTGGTCGACGTCGAGCACGACCATCTTGGCCGCTCGCCGGGTGGCACCGCCGGACTTGATGGTCCCGGCCGACGCGTCGGCGCCGCGCATGAACGACACCGGGCCGCTCGCGGTGCCGCCGGAGGACAGCAGCTCCTTCGACGAGCGGATCCGGGAGAGGTTGAGCCCCGCGCCGGAGCCGCCCTTGAAGATCAGGCCCTCCTCGCGGTACCAGTTCAGGATCGAGTCCATCGTGTCGTCGACGGAGAGGATGAAGCAGGCCGAGACCTGCTGCGGGCTGGAGGTGCCGACGTTGAACCAGACCGGCGAGTTGAACGAGAACACCTGGTGGAGCAGGGCCCAGGTCAGCTCGTGCTCGAAGATCTCGGCGTCGGCGGGCGAGGCGAAGTAGCCGAACTCCTCGCCGGCCCGGCGGTAGGTCAGCACCACGCGGTCGATGAGCTGGCGGAGGCTGTGCTCGCGCGCGTCGGTGCCGACCGCGCCGCGGAAGTACTTGGTCGTGACGATGGTGGAGGCGTTGACCGACCAGAAGTCGGGGAACTCGACGCCCCGCTGCTCGAAGATGGTCTCGCCGGTCTTCCAGTTCTGCTGGACGACGTCGCGCCGCTCCCAGGTGACCTCGTCGTAGGGATGCACCCCCGCCGTGGTGTAGATGCGCTCGATCTTCAGGCCCTTGGTCCGCCCGCCCTGGCGGACGACCTGAGGCTTGTCGTGCGACGTCTCCGTCATCCCTGCTCCTCCCGAAACTGCTCTTGATTCAACACGTCTGCGCCGACAGAAACTCCGCTCCGACGGGCTCTCGGCGTACCTCTAGAGATCCTTCTCGTACGGCCCCGCCAGCTCGTGCTCCGCACGCAGCAGCGCGATCTCGGCCTCGAAGTCGGCCAGGCCGTCGAAGGCCCGGTAGACCGACGCGAAGCGCAGGTAGGCCACCTCGTCCAGCTCGCGCAGGGGCGCGAGCACTGCCATGCCGACCTCGTGCGCCTCGATCTCGGCGACCCCGCTGGAGCGCACCGACTCCTCGACCCGCTGGGCGAGCAGGGCCAGGTCGTCCTCGCTGACCGGGCGGCCCTGGCAGGCCTTGCGGACACCGGAGAGGACCTTGTCGCGGCTGAACGGCTCGCTGGCGCCGGAGCGCTTGGTCACCGTCAGGCTGGCCGTCTCGACCGTCGTGAAACGCCGGCCGCACTGGGGGCACTGCCTGCGGCGGCGGATCGAGGTGCCGTCGTCGGAGGCCCGGCTGTCGACCACGCGGCTGTCGCCGTGACGGCAGAACGGACAGTGCATCGGAACCCCCTCGGACGACCTGCTGTGGACCGATCTGTGCACCGCCCTGTGCACGAGTGGCCCTTTCCTGGGCACATCCTGTGGAAGTCACATGTGGATAACTACAGCCATGTCATTCACAAGATGTAGGGGTAAGCATGGCCCTCGACCACCACATGTGCAAGCGGTTCGCGGAGATCCGCCGCAGGGATTTCCGTCGACGGCATCTGCGCAGGTCAGCGGCCCATCGACCGCCCGGACCCGGCGTGTCGGTGCCGCCCGGCCGCGTCCCAGCGGTGCGCCGAACGAGTGACGGCTCGCCCGACCCGTCCGATTTTGCCCGGACGTGGTGCAGCGACCGCCTCGCCGGCCGATACGGCCTAGGACCACCGCTGATCACCCACGCGTCCCGGAGTCCTCCCCGTGCCCGAGAGTTCCTCCCGGTCGGGCCGCCGCACCACGAGCCGAGTGCTCCGCGTGCTGCTCTCGACCTGCACCGCCCTCGCTCTGACCACCGGCCTCCTCGGCCTCGCCAGCCCCGCCCAGGCGGCCGCCGTCAAGACGGCCCGGCGGACGTACGCCCGGGCGATCGAGCCGCTCGCGGGCTACCAGGCGCAGACGACCTGCTCCCCCACCGCCAAGCCCGGCGTCGCCGACTTCGCGGCCCGCCTGCTGCGGGCCTACCCGCGGACCCGCAGCCTCGGCATCGTCCGGGCCTGCTCGGTCGGCGGGCGCTCGGAGCACAAGGAGGGCCGGGCGTTCGACTGGGGCGGCCTCAACGCCAAGCGCGCCGAGGACCGGGCGAAGGTCGGCCGGTTCGTGACGTGGCTGCTCACGAGCGACAGGTACGGCAACCGCAACGCGATGGCCCGCCGGCTCGGCATCCAGTACGTCATCTGGAACCGGAAGATCTGGGGCTCGTACGCCGCGAGCTCGGGGTGGCGCAAGTACCGCGGCGCCAGCCCGCACACCGACCACGTGCACATCTCCTTCACCTGGGCAGGTGCCCGGAAGAAGACCTCGTTCTGGACCGGCAAGGTCGGCAACGTCAACGCCGCGCCGGCCCCCACCCGGCCCACCCCGCCCGTGCCGGGCCTGCCCGGGCCGCGGCCGACCACGCCGGCTCCCTCACCCACGCCGGCCCCGGCCCGCCCGGCGCCGCTACCCGCGCGGGAGCCGCCGGCCGGCCCGCCGCTGCTCGACGAGACCCTGACGGTCCCGGCGACGAGCGAGGGTGTACTCACCACCGGCTCGCTCACTGCCGGGCAGGAGTACCTCATCGAGGTCTCCGGCACCTACCGCTACGGCCCGCTGGCGGGCCAGCTGGCGGACGGCGAGTGCTCCCAGAGCCCCTCCGACGCCACCTGGAGTAGGGACCGATCGGTCCACCCGGCCGGGCGGGGTGAGAATCCCCTCGACCTCTACGTCGACGGCCGGGACCTCTCCGCCGACGCCGATGTGGACACCGGGAACGGGTGCGACCTGCGGTCGCACACCTACCGCGACACCTACACGCCGACCCGTACGGGGCGCGTGGCGCTTGCGCTGTGGGACCCCACGCCGCTCGCCGACAACGACGGCGGCCTGACTGTCCGGGTCATCGCCTCGACCCCGCGGGACGAGATGGACTGGGCGGTGCCGGCGACGGCGGCGGCCGGGGTGACGAGCCCGGGCGCGCTCGAGGGCGGCGCGACCTACCTGGTCACCGTGACCGGCACGGTCGACGCCGGCAGCAGGGTGACGTCCGACGCCGAGTGCTCGGCGACCGCCGCCGA
>DASVBQ010000390.1:0-9268 GCA_036375795.1 Actinomycetes bacterium | reverse complement strand
CGCGCCAAGGGCCGTCGCGGCCTGGAGGTGCTCGACGTGCTGCGCCGCGAGCCGGGAGTCGACGTCGAGGTGCTCGACCTGGACGTGCCGGACGTGCCCGAGGTCGACGCCAAGCTGGTCCGCATCTGCCTCGACCAAGGTGCGGCGCTGCTGACGCTGGACACCAACCTCGCCCGGGTCGCCGCCCTGGCCGGTGTGCGCGTCATGAACCTCCACGCGCTCGCGCTCGCCCTCCGGCCGCCCGTTGGCGCCGGCGACGAGGTCACCGTGCTGCTCATCAAGCCCGGCAAGGAGGCGGGGCAGGCAGTCGGCTACCTCGACGACGGCACGATGGTCGTCGTCGAGCACGCCCGGGCGTCCGTGGGTCACGAGGTGGAGGTCCGCGTGACCAGCGTCCTGACCACCGCCAACGGGCGCATGGTCTTCGCCCGGCCCACGGCCGACATCGAGCCGTGAGCGCCCAGACGTGAGCAGCCGGACGTGACCACCGCCGCGATCGTGCCTGCTGCCGGCCGGGGCGAGCGGCTCGGCGACGGCGGGCCGAAGGCGCTGCGCAGCCTCGGCGGTGTGCCGATGCTGGTGCACGCGGTGCGGGCGCTGGCCGCCGCGACCGGCGTCGACCGCGTCGTCGTCGCCGCACCCGCGGACCGGGTCGAGGAGACCCGCCGGCTGCTGGCCGGAGAGCACGCCGGCGCGGCGCTGGACGTCGTGGCGGGCGGGGCGACCCGGATGGCATCGGTCGACGCGGCGCTGTCCGTGCTGCCGGAGGAGGTGACCACCGTGCTCGTGCACGACGCGGCCCGTCCCCTGGCGCCGGTCGCTCTCGTCGAGACCGTGGCCGACGTGGTGCGAGGCGGCGCCGACGCCGTGGTCCCTGTGCTGCCCGTGGTGGACACGGTCAAGCAGGTGGACGGGGACGTCGTGACCGCCACCGTCGACCGCTCCCGGCTGCGCGCCGTGCAGACCCCGCAGGGCTTCCGCCGCGAGGTGCTCGAGCGGGCCCACCGCCAGCACGACGCCGCCGGCCCGGACGTCACCGACGACGCCGGCATGGTCGAGCGGCTCGGGCTGCGGGTCGTCGTCGTCCCGGGCCACGAGGAGGCGTTCAAGGTGACCAGGCCGCTCGACCTGCTCCTGGCGGAGGCGGTCCTGGCCCGACGGGAGGCCGTCGATGCCCGCTGAGCGGCTGCCACTGGTTGGGGTGGGTGTCGACGTCCACCCGCTCGAGGCCGGGCGGCCGATGCACATGGCCGGACTGCACTTCCCGGACGAGCCGGCCGGCTGCGCGGGGCACTCCGACGGCGACGTTGCGGCGCACGCCGCCTGCGACGCGCTGCTCTCGGCCGCCGGGATGGGCGACCTGGGGTCGCAGTTCGGCACGGCCGAGCCGGAGTGGGCCGGCGCAGCGGGGCCGGCGATGCTCGCCGAGACCGCGCGGCGGGTGCGCGCCGCTGGCTTCGAGATCGGCAACGTGGCCATCCAGGTCGTCGGCGACCGGCCGCGGATCGGGCCGCGCCGCGACGAGGCGCAGCGGGTGCTGTCCGAGGCGGCCGGCGCCCCGGTCACGGTCAGCGGGTCGACGACCGAGGGTCTCGGTATGACCGGACGTGGCGAGGGCGTGGCGGCCATCGCGACGGCCTTGGTGGTCCGGAGCGAGGTGTAGCGCCCCGTAGGCTTGACCGGTGAGCTTGGAGCGGCGACGTCCGGAGCGCGGGACGAGTGTGGGCGGAGCGCGACCATGAGCCTGCGCCTGTACGACACCGCCACCCGGTCGGAGCGCGACTTCGTGCCACTCGTCGAGGGCAAGGTCGGTATCTACCACTGCGGCCTCACCGTCCAGGGCGCCCCGCACATCGGGCACATCCGCAAGGAGGTCGTGTTCGACGTACTGCGGCGTTGGCTGGAGCGCTCCGGCTTCGAGGTGACCGTCGTCGCGAACGTCACCGACATCGACGACAAGATCCTGCAGAAGTCGGCCGAGGCCGGGGTGCCGTGGTTCGCGCTGGCGTACGCCAACGAGCGGGCGCTGCACGCGGCGTACGACGTGCTCGGCTGCGAGCCGCCGACCTACGAACCCCGTGCCACCGGGCACATCACCGAGATGATCGAGCTGATGGGCGAGCTGGTCGAGGCGGGCCACGCCTACCCGGCCGGCGACGGCTCCGGCGACGTCTACTTCGACGTGCGGTCCTGGCCGGCGTACGGCGAGCTGTCCAACCAGCACGTCGACGAGATGGAGGCCGCCGCGGACGCCGACCCGCGGGGCAAGCGCGACCCGCGCGACTTCGCGCTGTGGAAGGGCCACAAGGAGGGCGAGCCGGAGACGGCGTCCTGGCCGACCCCCTGGGGGCGCGGCCGTCCCGGCTGGCACCTGGAGTGCTCGGCGATGGTCGGCAAGTACCTCGGCGCCGAGTTCGACATCCATGGCGGCGGGCTCGACCTGCGCTTCCCGCACCACGAGAACGAGCTCGCCCAGTCACGGGCCGCAGGGCGCCCGTTCGCCCGCTGGTGGATGCACAACGCGATGCTCAACCTCGGCGGGTCGAAGATGAGCAAGTCCGTGGGCAACACGATGCTCGTCTCGGAGGTCGCCAAGCGGGTCCGCCCGGTCGAGCTGCGCTACTACCTCGTCGCGGCCCACTACCGGTCCGTCCTGGAGTTCTCGTTCGAGGCGCTGCACGAGGCGGCCGCCGCCTACCAGCGCATCGAGGGGTTCGTCCGCCGCGCCGACGAGGTCCTCGGCGGCACCGGCGACCAGGAAGGCGTCGTCTGCGCCGAGTTCGCGGAGGCGATGGACGACGACCTCTCCGTCCCGGCCGCGCTCGCGGCGCTGCAGGGCGTGCTGCGCGAGGGCAACAAGCTGCTCGTCGACGGACCGTCCGAGGCGTTGCGCGGTGCGCTGCTGTCCGTGCGCGCGATGCTGGGCGTGCTCGGTCTCGACCCGCTCTCGCCGATGTGGGCGGACAGCGGCGCCACGACTGGGCTGCACGACGTAGTCGGTCGGCTGGTCGCGGTCGCGCTGGCCGAGCGCGCGGAGGCCCGCGAGCGCAAGGACTACGCCGCCGCGGACCGCATCCGGGCCGCGCTGACCGACGCCGGGGTGGCGGTCGAGGACACTCCGACGGGACCACGGTGGACCCTGGTCGAGGCGGCTGCGCCCGTCGAGGAGGAGGCCTGATGGCCGGCAACAGCCAGCGCCGGGGTGCGAAGCGCAACCCGGGCTCCAAGAAGGGCCAGACGGTCGGGTCCGGCGGTCAGCGCCGCAAGCAGCTCAAGGGCAAGGGCCCGACGCCCAAGGCGAGCGACCGGCCCAGCCACCCGGCACATCGCCGGGCTCGAGCGACAGCGAAGCGGGCGCCCGGCCAGACCAGGGCACCCGGCGCCCGCGGCGGGGGCGCGGCCCGGTCACGCGAGGCGTCCGGCGGTCCCGAATGGGTCGCCGGCCGCAACCCCGTGGTCGAGGCACTGCGCGCCCAGGTGCCGGCCACGGCGCTGTACGTCGCCGAGCGGATCGACTCCGACGACCGCGTGCGCGAGTCGCTCAAGCTCGCCACGCGGGCCGGCATCCCGCTCATGGAGGCCTCGCGTACCGAGCTCGACCGGCTCGCCGGCGGCTCGCACCACCAGGGCCTGGCCCTGCAGGTCCCGCCGTACGACTACGCGCACCCGGACGACCTGCCTGGCCGCGCCGACGACGAGGGCGGACCCACCCTGCTCGTGGCGCTCGACGGAGTGACCGACCCGCGCAACCTCGGCGCCGTCCTGCGGTCCGCGGCCGCCTTCGGTGCGCACGGGGTGGTGGTCCCCTCCCGGCGGGCGGCCGGCGTGACGGCGACCGCGTGGAAGGTGTCCGCCGGTGCGGCCGCACGGGTTCCCGTGGCCCGCGCGACAAACCTGACCCGCACGCTGCAGGCCTACCGGGACGCCGGGATGTACGTCGTCGGGCTGGACGGCGACGCGACGACCGACCTCGCGGACGTGGACCTCGTCACCGAGCCGGTCGTCCTCGTGGTGGGGTCGGAGGGCAAGGGGCTGTCCCGCCTGGTCCGGGAGACCTGCGACGTCGTGGCCGCCATCCCCATCACGTCGGCCGCCGAGTCGCTCAATGCCGGCGTGGCCGCGGGCATCGCGCTCTACGAGGTGTCCCGGGCCCGCGCTCGCGGCTGACGTATCGGCCGCCGACCGAAGCGGACCGGCTCAGCGGTGCGAAACGCCGCGCGCAACCGGTCCACTTCGAGGGAGCGGTCGGTTGACCCTGACGTCGCGTGAGGTTCTAGCGTCCGAACCGTGAGCGACCAGCAGAGCTACACCGTCGGGCAGGTGGCGCGACTGGCCGGCGTGACCGTGCGGACGCTGCACCACTACGACGAGATCGGTCTGCTGCCGCCGAGCGGCCGCGCCGCCAACGGGTACCGCACCTATACCCGCGTGGACGTGGCACGGCTGCAGCGGATCCTGAGCTGGCGCGAGCTCGGCTTCGACCTGGAGCAGGTCGCCGAGCTCGTCGCGACGGACGGCTCGTCGGGTGCCGCGCTCGAACAGCTGCGCCGGCAGCACACACTGCTGCTCACGCGCATCGACCGGTTGCAGGCGGTGGCTGCGACCGTGCAGAAGACGTTGGAGGCACACACGATGGGGATCAACCTGACGCCGGAGGAGATGCTGGAGGTCTTCGGCGACCACGACCCGACCGAGCACGCCGCGGAGGCGGAGGAGCGGTGGAGCGACACCGACGCGTGGAAGGAGTCGTCGCGCCGGTCGGCGTCCTACGGCAAGGACGAGTGGCTGGCGATCCGACGCGAGGGCGAGCAGGTCGGCGCGAACTTCGCCGCCGCGATGGCTGCCGGGCTCCCCGCGGACTCGCCACAGGCATCGGCTGCCGCGCGGGCTCACCGCGAGCACATCCGCCGGTGGTTCTACGAGGTCACGCCGGAGATGCACCGGGGGCTGGCCGAGATGTACGTGGCCGACCCGAGGTTCGCGGCACACTACGACGCCGTGGTTCCCGGACTCGCTCGCTATGTCAGAGACGCGATCGTGGCGCTCTACGCCGACGACTCGTCCTGGAGCGAGTAGGGCTCTGCCTCGACGGTCGGCGTGCCGATCCGCGACCCCAGCACGGCCTCCTCGTCGGGCTTGTGGGTGAGCACGTCCTCCACGTACGACCGGGTCGCGGGCATCAGCCCGACATCACGGCCGGCCCGCTCGGACAGGAACCACCGGTGCTCGAGCACCTCGTGGAAGATCTCGGCCGGCTCGAGCTTGCCGCGCAGCGCCTTCGGCACCGCCCGGACCACGGGCTCGAAGGACTCGGTCACCCAGCGGTGGGCGACGATCTCCTCGTCCTCGTTCTGGATGTCCTTCGCGGCCCGGTATGCGTCGAGGTCGTTGAGCAGCCGGCGGGCCTGGTTCTCCTCCACGTCGAGGCCGGTGAGTCGCAGCAACCGGCGGCTGTGGTGGCCGGCGTCGACCACCTTGGGCTCCAGCCGGACGCTGCGCCCATCGATGTCGGTGACGATCGTCAGCTCGGCGACGTCGAAACCCAGGTCGTTGAGCCGGCGGATGCGCTGGTCGATGCGGAAGCGCTCGCCGGTCTCGAACGTCTCCGCGCCGAGCAGCTCGTCCCACAGGGAGCAGTAGCGTTCGAGGACGCGGTCGGACGTCTCGACCGGGTCGATCGACTCGTGCAGCAGGCCGCCCGCCTCGAGGTCGAGCAGCTCGCCGGCGATGTTCGTGCGCGCGAGGTCGAGGTCGTAGTTCCGCTGGCCGTCGGAGAGCGTCCCGTGCAGCTCACCGGTCTCGGCGTCGACGAGGTACGCGGCGAAGGCGCCCGCGTCGCGCCGGAACAGGGTGTTGGAGAACGAGCAGTCGCCCCAGTAGAAGCCTGCGGTGTGCATCCGGACGAGCAGGGCGGCGAGGGCGTCGAGCAGCCGGACCGCCGTCTCGTGACGCAACGTCGAGGAGAACAGCGCCCGGTAGGGCAGGGAGAACTGCAGGTGACGGGTGACCAGTGCGGCGTCGAGTGGCTCGCCGTGCGCGTCGACGCGACCGGAGAGGACGCCGACCGCCTCGACGGCGGGCAGGTCACGGCGCTCGAGCTGGCGCAGTAGGCCGTACTCCCGCATGGCGATCTGCTCGCCGACCTCCTTGACGGCGTAGACGTTGCCGCCGAGGCGGACGAACCGGACGACGTGCCGGGAGATGCCGCGCGGTAGCGGGACCAGCTGGTCGGCCGGCCACTGCTCGAGCGGGACGTCCCACGGCAGGTCGAGCAGCGACGGGTCACTCGGCGCGGCGAGCAGCTGCAGGGCCATGGGTCACATGCTGCCTTCCACGACCCCGCAGCCGCTCACCGACGAGACGCGCCGGTCAGGTGGGCAGCCGCTCCCCGGAGGTGGTGGAGAACAGGTGCAGGTGACCCTGCTTCGGGGCCAAGGAGACCTGCTCGCCCTTCGCCGGGGGCTTGCGGCCATCGACCCGGGCGATGATGTCGTGCGGCTGACCGTCGACCTCGGCGGTGCCGTAGACGTAGGCGTCGGCGCCGAGCTCCTCGACCAGGTTGACGACGGTCTGCAGGCCCTGGCCCTCGCCCACGAGGTCCATGTCCTCCGGCCGGACGCCGACGGTGATCTTGCGGCCTGCCTTGTCGGCATGCTCCGCGGTCTCCCGGGGGATCGGCATGGTGGCGCCGCCGAAGTGCAGCGTGCCGCCCTCCGCGTCGAGCTTGAGAAGGTTCATCGCGGGCGAGCCGATGAAGCCGGCGACGAAGACGTTGTCCGGGTGGTCATACATCCTCCGGGGGGTGTCGACCTGCTGCAGGATGCCGTCCTTGAGCACCGCGACGCGGTCGCCCATCGTCATGGCCTCGATCTGGTCGTGGGTGACGTAGACCGTCGTGACACCGAGCCGGCGCTGCAGCGCCGCGATCTGGCTGCGGGTCTGCACCCGCAGCTTGGCGTCGAGGTTCGACAGCGGCTCGTCCATCAGGAAGACCTGCGGGGACCGGACGATGGCGCGGCCCATGGCGACCCGCTGCCGCTGGCCACCGGAGAGCGCCTTGGGCTTGCGCTCGAGGAACTGCTCGAGGTCGAGGATCTTGGCCGCCTCGACCACCCGCTCGCGGATCTTCTCCTTGGGCTCGCCGGCGATCTTCAGGGCGAAGCCCATGTTCTCCGCGACCGTCATGTGCGGGTAGAGCGCGTAGTTCTGGAAGACCATCGCGATGTCGCGGTCCTTGGGTGCCAGGTTGGTGACGTCCCGCTCGCCGATGAGGATGCGACCCTCGTTGACGTCCTCGAGGCCCGCGAGCATGCGCAAGGACGTGGACTTGCCGCATCCGGAGGGGCCGACCAGGACGAGGAACTCCCCGTCGCCGATCTCGATGTCCAGCTTGTCCACGGCGGGCTTCTCGGAGCCCGGGAACAGACGGGTTGCCTTGTCGAACGTGACGGTCGCCATGACCGTGCTCCCTTCACCGGCAGGAACGTGCCGGACGATCCGAGTGGAGGGTGGTGCGCCCCGGGCGAAGTACGCGTCGAGACGCCTGGTGAACGGCACCGTAACGCGTGCGCAACACCGCGTCCACGGTTGTCTCTCCAGGCGGCGTCGTGACCTAATCGTTACCGCGTCACCTGTTGCTCCGCCGTTGCGTAAACGTTTACATCGGGTTGCGCGGGACGCGGGCGGATCTACCCCTGTGGGGGACGCCCGGACCGCTACTGACGTGCGAGAGAGGGAGCAGTGGGCATGGGATCAACGAAGGCACGGCGTGGCCTCGCCACGTTCGCCTTGGTTCTGACCGGGAGCCTCGTCCTGGCCGCCTGCGGCGGGGACGACGACGGCGGGGACGGCGCGAACAAGGCCGAGGGGAAGGCCCCGGGTCAGGGCAAGGCCGAGTGCGAGGGCCTCACGGAGTTCGGGGACCTCACCGGCACGACCGTGAAGCTCTACACCTCGATCGTGGCGCCGGAGGACCAGTCCCACAAGGACTCCTACAAGCTGTTCACCGAGTGCACCGGTGCCGAGGTCCAGTACGAGGGCTCGAAGGAGTTCGAGGCCCAGCTGGTCGTGCGCGTCCGCAGCGGCAACCCGCCGGACGTCGCCTACGTGCCGCAGCCGGGTCTGCTCAACACCCTGGTCACGGACACCGGCAAGGTGGTCGAGGCCCCCGACACCGTCGCGGCGAACGTCGACGAGTTCTTCGGAGAGGACTGGAAGAACTACGGGAGCGTGGACGGCAAGTTCTACGCCGCGCCGCTCGGCGCGAACGTGAAGTCCTTCGTCTGGTACTCCCCGAAGATGTTCCAGGAGAAGGGCTGGACCGTCCCGACGACCTGGGACGAGATGCTGGCCCTCTCCGACACGATCGCCGGCACGGGCATGAAGCCCTGGTGCGCCGGCATCGGCTCCGGCGAGGCCACCGGCTGGCCGGCCACGGACTGGCTCGAGGACGTCATGCTCCGGGAGAACGGCGCCGACGTCTACGACCAGTGGGTCAACCACGAGATCCCCTTCGACGACCCCAAGGTCGCCCAGGCGCTCGACCGCGTGGGGAACATCCTCAAGAACGACAAGTACGTCAACGGCGGTTTCGGTGACGTGAAGAGCATCGCCACCACCACCTTCCAGGACGGTGGCCTGCCGATCCTCGACGGCAAGTGCGCGATGCACCGCCAGGCCAGCTTCTACGCAGCGAACTGGCCCGAGGGCACCGACGTGTCCGAGAGCGGCGACGCCTTCGCCTTCTACCTGCCGACCGTCAGCGACGAGTTCGGGAAGCCGGTCCTGGGCGGTGGCGAGTTCGTGGCCGCGTTCGACGACCGGCCCGAGGTGCAGGCGTTCCAGACCTACCTCTCCTCGGACACCTGGGCGAACGAGAAGGCCAAGGCCACGCCGGGCGGCGGTTGGGTCAGCGCGAACACCGGCCTGGACATCAACAACCTGGTCAGCCCGGTCGACAAGCTCTCGGCAGAGACCCTGCAGGACCCGGAGGCCGTGTTCCGGTTCGACGGATCCGACCTGATGCCGGGTGCGGTGGGTGCCGGCTCCTTCTGGAAGGAGATGACGGCCTGGATCACCGGCAAGGACACCGAGGCAGCCCTCAAGACGATCGAGGACTCCTGGCCGTCGAGCTAGACCGCATCACCGCGCAGTAGAACGCAGTAGCACAGGCAACACCCCGCTCCCCGGGGGCGCCGAACCGGCGCCCCCGGGGAGCGGGCTCCGATGAACCGGGACCGGGCCAGAGAGGTAACCCGCGATGTCGACC
>DASVBQ010000386.1:0-7956 GCA_036375795.1 Actinomycetes bacterium | reverse complement strand
CGGGCCGAACGCGGCGAGATAGCGACGGACGGCATGCTCGACCGCCTCCTCGT
The DNA here is from genome assembly GCA_036375795.1 of Actinomycetes bacterium. Classification (GTDB taxonomy): domain Bacteria; phylum Actinomycetota; class Actinomycetes; order JACCUZ01; family JACCUZ01; genus DASVBQ01. The sequence goes on along the minus strand of DASVBQ010000386.1, from coordinate 7,903 downwards.
GGACGACCTGCCGCTCGCCGAGCCAGTCGACGGCCCGGCCGTAGAGGTCGGCCCGCCGCTGCGCCCAGGTGCCTGACGGCGGAACGCGCACGAGGTCGAGGAACATGCCCACGGCCGAGCGGGCCCTCGGCCCGACCACTTCCTCCAGCTCGGTCTGGCGGAGCGGGCCGGTCGCCAGGGCACGGTCCGCGGTGGCCGCGGCCGCTCGGAGCTCGGCCTCGGTCAGCCCGGTCTGCTGCACGCGGAGGAACCACTCCCGCCGGGGGCCGCGCACGGCCTCTGCGAGGAGCCAGAAGTCACGCGCCGACACCAGGTGGATCGTGGCCCGCATCAGCGTCGCCTGCACCACCTGGCGCCGTACGAGAGCCCGGTCGAGGTCCTCGCGGCGGAAGCCGTCGAGGCGCGACCAGAGCCCGACGTACGACGAGGGGGCGTACTGCGCCTGGATGCCGCCGATGCGCTCGAGCGCGCGGGGCACGGTCAGGCGGCGGCGCTCGAGCAGGCACTGCCGGGCCAGCAGCGCGCGGTTGAGCTCACGCTGGCTCAGGACCCGCTCGGCAGCCACCACCCGGCGGACGCTACCGGCCGGCTCCGACGTCCCGACCAGGGTGGCGACTGACCGACGCAGCCGGGGCGGTGCGCGCGGCGCTCGACGCCTCGGCTACTCCCCCGTCGTGCCGTCGAGCAGCTCGCGGGCGATGTCGAGGTGTCCGACGTGCCGGGCGTACTCCTGCAGCAGGTGGAAGAGGATCCGGACCAGAGTCGGCGCCTCCTCGGCCGTCGCGAAGCGACCGCCGACGCGGGAGACGTCGTACAGGTCGGCGGCGTCCGCGATGACCCGCGACCGGGCCACCTCCTGGGCGTACGCCGAGAAGACGTCGTTCGCGGCCCGCTCCGGCGGCACCACCCACTCGGCGTCGTCACCGCCCGGCGGGGCGGGTGCGACGTCGAGGGCCGCGAACCCCCACTGCAGCCAGCGACGCTCGACCCATCCGAGGTGCTGCACCAGCCCGAGCGGCGACCAGCCGAGCGGCTCTACCGGGGTACGCAGCAGGTCGTCGGTCAGCCCGTCGACCTTGCGCAGCAGCGCGTGGCGGTACCAGTCCAGGTAGCCGAGCAGCAGCTCGCGGGGGTCGGACACCTCGGCGCCGGGACCCTCGAGCGTGGCCGGGAACCGCGGGTCCGGGGGCACGCGTCACCCTCCCTCAGACGGCTGCGGCCTCGGGCTCGCCGCGTTCCTGGTGCAGGAACTGCGTGCGGTAGAGCTCGGCGTAGAGGCCGCCGGCCGCGAGCAGCTCGAGGTGGCGCCCGCGCTCGACGATCCGCCCGTCCGCGACCACGAGGATCTGGTCGGCGTCGCGCACCGTGGACAGGCGGTGGGCGATCACCAGTGATGTCCGGTCCTGCAGGGCGGTCTTCAGCGCCCGCTGCACCGCGACCTCGGACTCGGAGTCCAGGTGCGCGGTCGCCTCGTCGAGCACCACCACGTCGGGTGCCTTCAGCAGCAGCCGCGCGATCGCGAGCCGCTGCTTCTCGCCGCCGGACAGCCGATATCCCCGGTCACCGACGGTGGTGTCGAGGCCGTCCGGCAGCGACGCGACCAGGTCCAAGATCTGCGCCGCGCGCAGCGCGTCGACCATCTGCTCGTCGGTGGCGTCCGGCCGGGCGTACAGCAGGTTGCTGCGGATCGTCTCGTGGAACATGTGGGCGTCCTGGGTGACCACGCCGACCACATCGTGCAGCGAGTCGAGGGTCACGTCGCGCACGTCGTGGCCGCCGACAAGCACCTCACCGTCGACCGCGTCGTAGAGGCGCCCCACCAGGCTGGTGATGGTCGTCTTGCCGGCGCCGGACGGACCGACGAGTGCGGTCATCGTGCCGGCTGGGACGACGAAGGACACGTCGTGCAGCACCTGGTCGCTGGGCGCCTGGTCGAGCACCGCGACCGACTCCAGCGACGCCAGCGACACCTCGTCGGCCGTCGGGTAGCGGAACGAGACGCGCCTCAGCTCGACCTCCGTCGGGCCGCGGGAAATCGTCCGGGCACTCGGCTTCTCGTCGATCATCGGGGGCAGGTCCAGCACCTCGAAGACCCGCTCGAAGCTGACCAGCGCCGTCATGACGTCGACCTGCACGTTGGACAGCGCGGTCATCGGGCCGTACAGCCGGCCGAGCAGCGCGGTCAGTGCCACCAACGTGCCGACCCCGACGGCTCCGTCGATTGCCAGCACGCCGCCGAGGCCGTAGACGAGGGCAGTCGCCAGCGAGGCGACCAGGGCGAGGCTGGTGAAGAACACCCGGCCGTACATCGCCTGCTTGATGCCGATGTCGCGGACCCGGCCGGCCTTGTCGGCGAAGGCGCTCGACTCGTCGGGCAGGCGGCCGAACAGCTTGACCAGCAGGGCGCCGGAGACGTTGAACCGCTCGGTCATCGTGGTGCTCATCGCGGCGTTGAGCTGCATCGCCTCCCGCGTGATGACCTGCAGCTTGCGCCCGACCCAGCGGGCCGGCAGCAGGAAGACCGGCGTCAGGACGAGTGCCGCGATCGTGATCTGCCAGGACAGGATGAGCATCGTCACCAGGACCATCACCAGGCCGATGACGTTGGACACGACCGACGACAGCGTCGAGGTGAACGCCTGCTGGGCACCGATCACGTCGGTGTTGAGCCGGCTGACGAGCGCGCCGGTCTGGGTGCGGGTGAAGAAGGCCACCGGCATCCGCTGCACATGGCTGAACACCCGCGTGCGCAGGTCGTAGATCAGGCCCTCCCCGACCTGCGAGGAGAGCAGACGCTGGAACAGGGTCAGCACCGCGTCGAAGACCGCGAGGCCCGCGACGGCGAGGGCGACGCCGACCACGACGCCCTTGTCGTCCTTGAGCACGCCCTCGTCGATGATGACCTTGAACAGCAGCGGCAGCGCAACCACGAGCATCGCGTCCATGACGACCAGCACCAGGAACAGGCTGATCTGGCGCTTGTACGGCCGCGCGAAGGCGACGATGCGCGGAATCGTCCCAGGGGCGAGCTTGCGCTTCGCAACCTCTCCGTCGCGGGTGAGCGAGCGCATCGCCATCCACGGACCGTGCGACATCGACACCGGCGCCCTCCTGTAATCACTGTTGCACCCGCCTGCAACGCCACGTCACGGCTGGTGCTTCCCTCGACGCTACGCGGAACGGCCGACAACCGGATGCGAACGAACCGGCCGTTGCGCGCTCAGAAGGCGCTGATGCCGGTCAGGGCGCGGCCGATCAGCAGCTTCTGCACCTGGCTGGTGCCTTCGTACAACGTCGTGACCCGCGCGTCGCGGAGGTACTTGGCGGCCGGGTACTCGTCGACGTAGCCGTAGCCACCGTGCACCTGGACGCATGCGTCGGCCACCCGCACCGACGCCTCGGTCGCGAACAGCTTGGCCTTCGACGCGGCGAGCGAGTACCGCTCCCCGCGGACCTTGAGGTCCGCCACCGACCAGGTCAGCAGCCGGGACGCGTCGACGTCCACGGCGGAGTCGGCGAGCATCTCCTGCACCAGCTGGTGGCCGGCGATCGGCTTGCCGAACTGCTCGCGCGACCCGGCGTACGCCACCATCGAGTCCAGGGCCGCCTGCGCGATGCCGGTGCACGACGCGGCGATGGACATCCGCCCGTCGTCGAGCGCCGAGAGGGCAACCTTGAGCCCGTCCCCCTCGCCGCCGAGCAGCGCCTCGGGCCCTACCTCGACCCCGTCGAGCACCAGCTCGGCGGTGTCGCACGACCGCAGCCCGAGCTTGCCGTGCAACGGGTTCGCGGTGAACCCCGGCCGGTCCGTCGGCACGAGGAAGGCGGAAACGCCCTTCGCCCCTGGCCCGCCGGTGCGCGCCATCACCAGCGCCACGCCGGCGATCGAGCCGTTCGTGATGAAGACCTTCCGGCCGGTGATGCGCCAGCCGCCTCCCGAAGTCGGCTCGGCCGTGGCCCGAAGGTCGGCGGGGTTCGAGCCGTGCTCGGGCTCGGTCAGGGCGAAGCAGCCGAGCACCTCGCCGGTCGCCATCCGGGCCAGCCACTGCCGCTTCTGCTCCTCGGTCCCCCACCGCTCGACCGACCCGGCCACCAACCCGAGGTGCACCGACATGATGGAGCGGACGTTGGCGTCGCCGCGCCCGAGCTCCTCGATGAACAGGCAGTACGTCAGCGGGTCGGCGCCCCCGCCGCCGTACGCCTCGCCGATCGACATCCCGACGAACCCCGTCGAGCGCAGCCCGTCGAGGGCCTCCTGCGGAAAGCGTTCCTCGCGGTCGTTGCGCAGCGCCTGCGGAGCGACCACCTCGTCGACCCACTCGCGGACCGCGGTGCGCACCGCGCGCTGGTCCTCGGTCAGCGTGAGGTCCACTCAGCGGCCTCGCACCAGGTCGCGCAGCCGCTCGCGCTGGGCCGCCCGCTCGGCGACCTGCTGCTCCTCGTGCGTCCGGCCGCCCGCCCCCTGCAGCAGTGCCTTGGTCGCACCGACCGCCTGGGCGGGGGCGGCGAGCAGCGCGGCGGCCAGGTCCCGAGCCGCCGTGTCGAGCTCCTCCCGGCGTACGGCCAGCACCGCGAGCCCGAGGTCCACGGCCTCCGCCGCCGCGACCCAGCGGCCGGTCGCGCAGATCTCCAGGGCGCGGGCGTATCCCACCCGCTCGACCAGCGGCTTGGTCCCGGCGAGGTCCGGCACCAGCCCCAGGCTGGTCTCGCGCATCGCGAGCTGGGCGTCGTCGGCGACCACCATCAGGTCGCAGGCCAGGGCCAGCTGGAAGCCGGCGCCCACCGCGTGACCTTGCACCGCCGCCACGGACACCAGCCGCGGGTCACGCCACCAGGTGAACGCCTCTTGGTAACCGGCGATGGTGGCGTCCAGCTTGTCGTCGGGCAGGGTCGCGAGCTGGACCATGCCCGGCTCGCCGTCGACGCCGGTGGTGAACATCGCGCGGTCCAGCCCGGCGGAGAACGACTCGCCCTCGGCGCGGAGCAGGACGACCCGCGCGGCGTCGTCGGCGATCAGCTCGCGCCCGATCCCGGCGAGCGCTCGCCAGGTGGCGGGTGTCTGCGCGTTGCGCTTCGCCGGGCGGGCGAGGGTGACTGTCGCGAGGCCGCCCTCGCGCACGAGGACGACCCCGGCGGCGTCGGGACCGGCCGGGGCCGGCTGGGACGCGGTCAGGACTTCTTGCCGCGGGTCGCACCACCGCGACCGCGCAAGGTCACACCGGACTCGGCGAGGATCCGGTGCACGAAGCCGTAGGACCGGCCGGTCTCGGCTGCGAGCTCGCGGATGCTCGAGCCGCCCGAGTACTTGCGCTTGAGGTCGGCAGCCAGCTTGCTGCGGTCACCCCCGGTGATGCGTGCGCCCTTCTTGAGCTCGGCCACGCCAGCCTCCTAGGTCAGACGGATCTCTCCGCCATGATCGTCGCTCCCCGGCGTCGAGGCTAGGGGGCAGACCGGGGCGTCCGGGACACGATCCGCGGGCTGGACGCCGCCGTCCGGTCGCGCGATCGTGTGCGGGTGCCCGACGACATGGACATCCAGCATCGGATCAGAGCGCTCATCGACGAGGAGCACGGGCTGCGCGACGCCCTGTCCAGAGGGGCGATCAGCGCCGAGGAGGAACACCGGCGGCTCGCCAGCATCGAGGTCGAGCTCGACCAGTGCTGGGACCTGCTGCGCCAGCGTCGCGCCCGTCGCGACCACGGCGAGAGCCCCGACGACGCGCGGCTGCGCGACGAGGGCACGGTCGAGGGCTACCAGGGCTGAACGTCAGGCGAGCGACACCAGGTCGGCGTACTCCGCGTTCCACAGGTCCTCGACGCCGTCCGGCAGCAGGATCAGCCGCTCCGGGTCCAGTGCGTCGACGGCCCCCTCGTCGTGCGTCACGAGCACCACGGCGCCCTTGTAGGTCCGCAGCGCGCCGAGGATCTCCTCGCGGCTGGCCGGGTCGAGGTTGTTGGTGGGCTCGTCGAGCATCAGCACGTTGGCGCTCGACACGACCAGCGTCGCGAGCGCCAGCCGTGTCTTCTCCCCGCCGCTGAGCACGCTGGCCGGCTTGTCGACGTCGTCGCCCGAGAACAGGAACGAGCCGAGGATCCGCCGCAGGTCCACCTCGCTGGTGTCGGGCGCGGCGGCGCGCATGTTCTCCAGGACCGTGCGTGCCGGGTCGAGCGTCTCGTGCTCCTGGGCGTAGTAGCCGATCTTGAGCCCGTGCCCGGGCCGGACCTCGCCGGTGTCCGGCTCCTCGACGCCGGCGAGCAGGCGCAGCAGCGTCGTCTTGCCGGCGCCGTTCAGCCCGAGGATCACCACCCGACTGCCCCGGTCGATCGCCAGGTCGACGTCGGTGAAGACCTCCAGCGAGCCGTATGACTTCGACAGCCCCTCGGCGGCCAGCGGGGTCTTCCCGCACGGCGCCGGCTCCGGGAAGCGCAGCTTTGCGACCCGGTCGCTGCGCCGAACCTCGTCGAGCCCGGCGAGCAGCCGCTCGGCACGCTTGTCCATGTTCTGCGCAGCCTTGGCCTTGGTGGCCTTGTAGCGCATGCGGTCGGCCTGCGCCTTGAGCGCGCTGGCCTGCTTCTCGGCGTTCGCCCGCTCGCGCTTGCGGCGGCGCTCGTCCGCCTCGCGCTGCGCCAGGTACGCCGTCCAGCCGACGTTGTAGATGTCGATCTCGGCCCGGTTGGCGTCGAGGTGGAACACCCGCGTCACCGTGTGCTCGAGCAGGCCGACGTCGTGGCTGATGACGACCAGCCCGCCCTTGTACGTCCGCAGGTAGTCGCGCAGCCAGATGATCGAGTCGGCGTCGAGGTGGTTCGTCGGCTCGTCGAGGAGCAGGGTCGCGTCCGCGGCTGCGTCGCTGCCCGAGGAGAACAGGATCCGGGACAGCTCCACCCGGCGCCGCTGCCCGCCGGAGAGGGTGTGCAGCGGCTGGCCCAGCACCCGCTCCGGGATGCCGAGGCTGGACGCGATCGCGGCCGCCTCGCTCTCGGCGGCGTAGCCGCCGGCCGCCTGGAACTCCGACTCGAGGCGGGCGTAGCGGCGCATCGCCCGGTCGTGGGTGTCCGGGTCCGCGCTGGCCATCTCACCCTCGGTCTGGCGCAGCCGGGCGAGCACGGCGTCCAGCCCGCGCGCGGAGAGGATCCGGTCCCGCGCGAGGACGTCGAGGTCACCGGTCCGCGGGTCCTGCGGCAGGTAGCCGACGTGCCCCGACCGGGTCACCTCCCCCGCGGCCGGCTGGCCCTCGCCGGCGAGCACCCGGGTGAGGGTCGTCTTGCCGGCGCCGTTGCGTCCGACCAGCCCGACCCGGTCCCCCGGCGCGATGCGGAAGGTGGCGTCGCCGAGCAGGAGGCGCGAGCCGGCACGCAGCTCCAGCCCGGTGGCGGTGATCATGGGTGTTCCTTCGTCGTCGTACGGGATGGTCCCGGCTGTGCCTGGGTATGGGAGACCAGCTCACGAGGACGGCGTGGACCTGCGCCGTAGTCTACGTGGGCCCGACCAGGGGACGGAGCCTCGCGATGGGGATCAAGTTCGACGACCAGTCCGTGGACACCTCCGGTGTCTCGGACCGGCGCGGCATGGGCGGCCCCATCGCCATCGGCGGCGGTGGTGTCGGGATCGTCGGCCTGCTGGTCTACCTCCTCGTGTCCGTGCTGGGCGGGGGCAGTGTCGACCCCGGCCAGCTCGTCCCGCCCGGCGGGCAGGTGCAGGGCGAGGGCGCCGGCACCGGCGACCTGGAGAGCCGCTGCAACACCGAGGGCGCGATCGACAAGTACGACGACTGCTTCCTCGTGAAGGTCTACAACGAGATCAACGAGGTCTGGACCGACGAGTTCGCGCGCGCCGGCGAGGACTACCAGCAGCCAGGGTTGACCTTCTTCACCCAGGCGGTACAGACCGGCTGCGGGACGGC
>DASVBQ010000370.1:0-7207 GCA_036375795.1 Actinomycetes bacterium | reverse complement strand
CTCGGTCAGCGCCACCTCGTAGACCGAGCCGGGTGCCGTCGCCTTGACGAACAGGTCACCGTTCGACGAGCGAACTCGAAGCATCGCCGACCACGCCCGACGGTGCAGCAGCTGGACGGGACCCGACACGTCGGCCTGGGCTCGGGTCCACGAGGTGATGTCGGCCAGCCAGGCCGGCTCGTCCCAGGGCAGCACCACGAGACCGCACGGTACGTCCGAAGCGCTCATGGAGCCATCACGTTGCCGCGTCTACCTGCGGTCGTACACCGCCACGGCCCGGACGGGCATGGTGCCCATGCCGACGACGGGGGCAGGCAGCGCGGTGAACCGTGCGCCGGTGACCGGGAGCTCCGCGAGGTTGGCCAGGTGCTCGATGATCGGGATGCCGGCGCCGAGCAGACCGTTGTGGGCAGGCCGAGCGAGGTCACGTACGTCGTCGATGTTGAGCGAGTCGATGCCCACCACCGCCGGACCCGCTTCGACGAGCAGCGCGACCGCGTCGGCCGTCAGGTGTGGGGCGTCCCGCCCGTACTGCTCGGTGCCCCAGTGACGCGACCACCCGGTGCGGACGAGCACCGCCGAACCGGTGAGGTCCCCGCAGTCCTCGAACGCCGAGGCGCCGATGCCGGTCCGCTCCCCCGCGTCCACGACGACGGCGGGCACGTCCAGCAGCCGCTCGACGTCCAGGCCCGCGGTGTCCGCACCGGACCCGTGGAAGTGGAACGGGGCGTCCAGGTAGGTCCCAGTGTTGGCGACCATGTTGATCCGCCCGATGTGGAACGAGACCCCCGGCGCCAGCGCCTCGGCAGACTTCTCCCGGGAGACGAACGTCTCGATCTCCGGCCCGGGCAGCCCTGGGTACGTGATCATGCCGGCTGTGATCGGATGGCTGAGGTCCACGACGTATCGCGTCATCCGCCCATGCTGCCCGGCAGAATCGAGCCGTGCACGAGCCGGACGCCCGCGACCGGCCCGCGGCAGAGGGCTCGGGGCGGCTCAGGCTCGAGCTGGTCGGCGTGGGGGCGATGAGCTCGCCGCGCTATCTCCCGGCCGGGCTGCTCCTGCGCCACCCGGCCGGAGACGTCATGCTCGACGGCGGCCCGGGTGCGGAGCCGCAGTCACCGGTGCGGCGCTGGCTGGTCACCGACCTCCGCTCCGAGCTGGTCGGTACGTTGCGCACGCTGGCTCGTGCCCGCGGCATCGAGATCGTGGTCGAGCCCTACCGCGCGGTGGACCTGGTCGTGACACCGCATCCCGTGAGGCACACCAACCACCCGACCTGGGGCTTCCTGATCGAGCACGCCGGACGGACCGCGGTCTGGGCGCCCGAGTTCTGGGAGTTCCCGCTGTGGGCCGGCGGTGCCGACCTGATGTTCGCCGATGCGGCGGCCTGGCAGCGGCCGATCCGCTTCCGTGGCGGTGTGGGCGGGCACGCGGCCGTGCTCGACACCGCGGAGCAGGCGCGACGACTCGGTGTCGGCCGCCTCGTGTTCGCCCACATCGGACGGCCGACGATCCGCGCGCTCGACGCGGGGCTGCAACCGCCCTACGGCGAGCTCGGGCGAGAAGGGGCGACCTACCTGCTGTGAGCCCGGGTCCGCGTTCGGGCCGCCGAGCATCGGTCGGGATCTCTGCCCTGTACCGGACTGTCACACGCGCGGCTGACCTTCGCCCCTGGGCGACGCCCTCCTCGAGCCGCATGCTCGTGACGGGAGGTCGCGATGGGCGACATGGTGCGGTGGACGCCCCTTGACGGCGTGACCGACATCTTCCGGGTCAAGCAGTACTTCGGGGTGGCGCTCGAGCTGCGCGAGTGGGCTCGCGCGCTCCGCTCCGACGCAGGCTTCGTCGACCTCGTGTGCCGGTCCGTCCTTCCGCTGCCGGGATTGCGGCCGCCCCGGGCGTCGGGTGTGGCACCGCTGCCGGCATTCCGGTCCCGCGCGCCCGGCCGGCTCGCCGGGAAGCGCGTGGCCGTGGTCTCCAGCGGTGGCAGCGGCGCGTTGGTGAGTCTGATCGGCGTGGCGCGGGTCCTCGAAGAGGTCGGGGCGTCTGTGAGCTGCTGGTCGCTGTGCAGCGGTGGCGCCCTGTTCGGGTTTCCCCTCGCGGCCGGCCGGTCCGCGGACGAGGTGGCCGAGCTCTCCCTCGACCTGACCGCGCGCGATCTGGTCGACGTCGACTGGGCCGGTCTGGCGCGGGCGCCCATGAGGCTCGGACGCGGTCTCACCGGAATCGTCCGCGGTGATCGGGTCGAGGAGACCTGCCGGAAGCTGGTCGGCGACCTGACCCTCGGCGAGCTGCCCGTGCCCGCGTACGCACCGATCTGGAACGTCGAGGAGAACCGGGTCGAGTACCTCGGTCCGCGGACCTACCCGCAGGTGAGCGTGGCAAGGGCGATGCGGATGGCCCTGGCGCTGCCTCCGGTCTTCGAGCCGGTCGACTTCGTCGGCTACCACTGGTGCGACGGCGGCATCGTGGACATCCTCCCCGTTCACCCGGTCCTCGACATCGAGCCACGGCCCGACGTCGCGCTGGCGGTGAACGGCTTCCACCCACCGGGTCTCGAGGGCGAAGACGCGACCGGCTGGGACCACCAGCCCGTCTCGATCCTGCAGCTGGCCGGGCAGGTGCGCAGCAGCCAGCACGTGCAGCTGGCACGGGAGAACATCGCCCGGCTTCGAGCCGAGGTCCCCGACGTCATGCTCATCGAGCCAGTGCCCTACGACGTCGTCCGGGGGACGGGCTTCTACCGGCAGTTCCTCGACGCCACCGACTGGCCGATGTTCATCCGGGCCGGGTACGACGCCACGCGTGCCGCGTTGCGGGTCCGGCGAGGAACCGCCGCGCGACGCACCGGCTCGGCACAGGGCTAGCTGCGCAGCACGTTGGCGAAGATCAGCCACGCGAGAAGCGACTTGGCTGTCAGGCTCAGCACGACGTACACGACCTCGCCGTGGACGTAGTCCCGCCACCGGCCGACCCGGGCGTACTGCAGCGCCATGTTCCCGGCGAAGCTGAAGAACAGCAGGAACTGCGTGACGACGATGGCGTAGACGAAACCCGGCACAGTCGGCGGCTGGGTGACGTAGACGGCGACGGCCGCCCACGGCACGAGGCCGACGAGCGACCCGAACCAGAACGCGCTCCAGTCGGCGGCGCCCGGTCGCTGCTGTCGCTCCATCAGCAAGCCGAACAGGATCATCGCGGTGCTCGCGGCGAAGATGCCCATGACAGCGGCCAGGTCGCGGATGCCGACGAACATGCCAATGAGCACGATCATGATCGATGCGCTGACCGAGTACTCCACCCAGCGTGCGTAGTTCGCCCGACGCGTCAACCCTCGCTCGTACCAATGGTGTACTCCGGGAGCCGCGACGATCAGGTGGTCCAGCGCGGCGAGCAGCAGGAAGACGGCGACCGTCACGCCGATCCGTAGCGAGAACACCGTCTCGGGCAGCGTGGGACTGGTCGACTCGACCGGGTCGGTGCGCAGGTACGACGCGCTGACCGGAAGCGCCAGGTCGTTGCCGGCCAGCAGCATGAAGCCGGCCTGGGCCGCGAGCAGCACGCCCACGACGACGTTGAAGAGTCTCAGCCGTCGGTAGCGTCGGCTCGTGGCCTCGGCCACCTCGGCTGGCGTGGGCTCCGTCCTGACCACGGTCTCTCCCGCTGCCCGCACGTCCTGGTGCTGCCCAGCCTTGCCGGGCCGGCCGCCGGGGACCAGGGCACGAGGTCCCGGGTTCGGCCGATCTGGACGTTCGGTGCGGCGACGGGCTGCACGGCCGGGGCGACCAGAGCGGCAGCTATCCGACTACCCGCACCAACAACTCGCGGGACGATGTGAAGCCGGCTCGCTGGTACAGAGAGACAGCCCTCGCGTTGGAGTGGACGGTCACGTGCTCCAGGCCGAGGCTTGCTGCGTGCTCGAGCGCCGCTCCGATCAAAGCCGTCCCGACAGCTGTAGACCGATGTGCAGCAAGGACATAGACGCTCTGGATGTCGCCACAGAGCCGGCTCATCGCACCTGGTCGCGGCACTCTCGGAACAAGTGCCAGCCAAGCCATACCTATCGCACCGCTCCCCGGGAGCAGCGCGAGGAACGGTATGTGCGAGCCCTGGTGAGAGTCGTACCACCGGCGAAGGTCTGACGCGAAGACACGCTCCGACCGCGTGGGTTCGGCCGTGTCCAGAGCTGACCGCCAGAGCAACCGCGCCAAGTCAGCCACGTCCGATACACCAGCGACTCTGACATCCATGCGCCCGAGCCTGCACCACTCAGCGCCCGGCGTGGTGGCGCCGGCTCCGGCCGGTCCGCCGGCGGGCCACGAGCCGGCGTGACAGAGTCGGGTCCACGATCTCTGTCCGAAGAAGAGGTGACGAGGATGCCGGCGCGCTACGAGTACAAGGTCGTCGAGCTGCGCGAAGGAATGATCGGCGGCAAGATGTCGGGCAGCAAGCTCGAGCAGGCTCTCAACGAGCAGGCTGGCCAGGGATGGCAGCTGAAGGCGATCACTGCGGTCGAGGTCAAGGGACGTGTCGGCCCGGGAGGCGTCGAAGGCGTTCTGGTCACCTTCGAACGGCAGCTCCAGTAGGAGGGGCGCGCAGCGGTGCGGGTCAGCGGCGGCGGGTGACCCGCAGGATCATCCCGTCGTTGCCGGTGGTCACCGTGATGCCCCTCCCGAAGAGCCTGGTGCGGTGGGGTTGCCTCGGGTCCGGCTGGACGTCCTCCGGGTCCTCGAGCACCCCCCGGATCTGGTCGTCGCTGATCTTCATCCCGGTGGCGGCTGCGCGGGCGGCTTTGAGCATCCGCAGCTCGCTCGGTCCGGCGCCGCCTGCGCCACGTCCAGGGCGTGCACCGCGAGGGCGGTTCGGCAGCACCGGTGCCTCGTCGCCGTCGACGTCGTCGGGCAGCGCCGGCGGCGCCTGGAACTGCAGGGCGGTGGTGCCGGAGGTCGTGCCGGCGGTCGTGCCGGCGGTCGTGCCGGCGGCAGAGCGTGACATGGAGTCCTTCCGTGATGCCGGTCTGCTACTTGTGGCGGTAGACGAGGCGGCCTCGGGTCAGGTCATAGGTGCTGAGCTCGACGATCACGCGGTCCTCGAGCATCACTCGGATGTAGTTGCGACGCATCCGGCCGGACAGGTGGGCGAGCACCTTGTGGCCGTTCGTGAGCTCCACACGGAACATCCCGTTGGGCAAGGCCTCACGGACGTGGCCCTCGACCTCGATGGCATCGGTTTTCGGCATGTGGGTCCTTCCTGGTGACAGCCCCTCGGGCAAGAGGCGTACGTGGGCAACGTTTGCCCACTCGAGGTCACGGCTGCGACGGCCCAACAGGCGGGCGCAATACGTCGACAGCAGTGTCGGTCGACCGGTCGGCGGTCGACCCGCGAGCTCCGATCAGGTCCTCGCTGTGTCGCGAACGCCCCTGAGCCGGCTCGGCTGGTTGGTGCTGGTGCCGGGAAACAGGACTGGTCGTGCAGTCACCCGAGCACCTTCTGTGCCCAAGTCTATCAAGCGTCTTGTGGGAAAGCCTCCTGGGCGTCACCGCACCAGCGCGGGCGCTTCGGGACTCGGCTCGTTCGTCGGCACATCCCGCAGCTGAGCGAGCCGGCTCGGCCACCACATCCATCGACCGATGTCCAGGTTGAGGGCGGTGACGAGGACCGACCTGACCACGATGGTGTCCAAGAGCACGCCGAGTGCGACGACGATCCCCACCTCGGCGAACGACACCACAGGCAGGGTGCCGAGCACTGCGAAGGTGCCGGCGAGCACCAGGCCGGCCGATGTGATCACCGCCCCGGTGGCCGCCAGGCCGATCAGGGCGCCGCGCCGCGTGCCGTGCTGCTTGGCCTCCTCGTGGACCCTGGTCATCAGGAAGATGTTGTAGTCGATGCCGAGCGCCACGAGGAACACGAACGCAAGGAGCGGCAGGCCCGCGTCCGCACCGGCGAACCCGAGCGCGTGGGTGAACAGGATCGCGCTGAGGCCGAAGGCTGCGAGGAAGGAGAGCACGACCGTGCCGATCAGGATCAGCGGCGCGATGACGGCTCGCAGCAGCAGGGCAAGGATCAGGAACACGACGAGCAGCACGACCGGGATGATCACCCAGTTGTCCCGGCTCGAGGCGCGCTGCACGTCGAGCAGCACGGCGGTGCTGCCACCAACCTTTGCGTCGGCGCCGTCGACCCGGTGCACCGCGGTGCGAAGCCGGTCCACCGTCGTCTGCGCGGCAGAACTGTCCGGCGGGTCGGTGAGCGTGCCCTCGAGGTAGGCAAGGCCCCGCTGGGATGGCTCGGCCGAGACGCTCCCCGGGACGATCCCGTCGGTGCTCTGGAACACCGCCTGTGTCGCCGCCGCGCTGTCGGCTCTGCTGATCACGATCACGGGGTCGCCCGTCCCGGCGTCGAAGTGCCGGTCGGCCACGCGCTGTCCGACGATCGAGTCCGGGGTACCGATGAAGGAGTCCTTGTACGACAGACCAGTGGCGTTGAGCTGGGTGATGCCCAGGGACAACGCGCCGAGGACCACCGCGGTGGTGACCCACACAGCTCGCGGCCTCGGGGAGATGAACCGTCCGACACGGGCCCACACGCCGGTTGCCGTGTGGTCGGCCGAGCCGTACTCGGGGCGCAGCGGCCAGAACACCCAGCGCCCGGTGATGACGAGCAACGCCGGAAGCAGTGTGATCATCGCGGCCAGCCCGACGGCGATGCCGATCGCGAGGCCGGGACCCATGCTGGCGGTGGAGTTCATCTCGGCGACCACCAGGCAGAGCATCCCGACGATGACGGTCGCCGCACTGGCGACGATGGCCGGGCCTGCTCGATGCAGGGCGAACGCCATCGCCTCGTGCCGGTCGGCGTGCCGGCGCAGCTCCTCGCGGTAGCGGGCGACGAGCAGCAGCGCGTAGTCGGTGCCGGCCCCGAACACGAGGACGGTGAGGATGCCCTGCGTCTGTCCGTTCACGGTGAGGCCGGCGTGCTCGGCCAGGAGGTAGATCACTGCCTGTGCGGCGGTGAGCGCGACACCCGCAGAGATCACCGGCAGCAACCACAGGACGGGGCTTCGGTAGGTCAGCAGCAGGATGACGATGACCACCGCCAGCGCCGCGTACAACAACGTGCCGTCGATGCCTTCGAAAGCCTTGGCGAAGTCGGCGCTGAAGCCCGCCGGTCCGGTGACGTGCATCTGCAGGCCTGGCTCTGT
>DASVBQ010000362.1:0-5696 GCA_036375795.1 Actinomycetes bacterium | reverse complement strand
TCAGATCAGCCCGCGACGCGCAGTGTCGTTGGCTGCCCATCGTGCAGCTGCTGGTCGGGCCACCTGCTCGACATGGCGACGCTCGCCTCCCGGGAGGCGTGGGACAAGTCTGCGCCAGGAAGCCGAGAGGCCCCGCCCCTCTGTCGAGGAAAAGGGCCTCTCACCTGCGGTTTTCCGGTCGGGACGACAGGATTTGAACCTGCGACCCCTTGACCCCCAGTCAAGTGCGCTACCAAGCTGCGCCACGTCCCGGATGCCCCGGAACGTCGCCCGGAGCGAGAGCAACCCTATCGCAGCACGGACAGCGGGCGGACCGGCGCAGGCTCGGTCGCAGCCTGGGCTGATGCCGATTCGGGCACAGCCACGCGCACGCACACCGAACCGCCAGATGGCTGCCCTCCTCCACCGGCTCTCACACTGGTCGACGCGGCGGCGGGCGGCTGTGGCCCGGCTGGTGCGGTTCGGGCCCGATGACCCTGCCGTCGCGGTGATGCAGCAGGTATCGGCCGTCCGGCAGCCGCTCGAGCGTCCAGGCCCCCTCGTGCAGCATCGTGTGGTGCGCGGCGCACGGCAGAGCACCGTTGTCGACCGTCGTCGGGCCGCCGCGCGCCCAGTCGTGAAGGTGATGGCCGTCGGACCAGGAGACCGGCCGGTCGCACCACGGCACGGCACACCGGTCACCGTCGCGGGCGATCATCGCCTTGCGTTGTGCCCAGGTGAAGAACCGCCGCTGCCGATCGACCACCTCGCTCTGCCCGCCCGGTCCGACCGCGACCACACTCACATCTGCGTCGCAGCCGACGCGTCGTGCCGTCGAACCACCGATCGGGCCGACCCAGGAGAGCGTCCCGCCCGGCCCCGGGCCGCTCCCGGTCAACCCGTCGGCGTCGACGGTGACGATGAGGTGGGCGTGGCCGCCTCCGGACATCGGCGCGTCCGGCGACGCGAGGAACCGCCGGCAGATGTCGGTCAGAGCGTCCAACCGGCGCTGCGCCGCAGTGCGACCGTCCCCCGACACCAGCGGCGACGCCGCGTCCAGCGCAGTCAGGATCACGGAGCCAGACACCTCGTCCGCGAGGAAGGTGCCGGCGACCATCCCGTCCAGGGTCGGCGCGGCCGAGAGCCCTCGCCGCTCGAGCCGGGCAAGCGCCGCACGGTCGGCGTCGTCTGGGTCCAGTGCATGCCGGAACATCCGCATGACCGACGCGACTTCCCGCGGGTCGGACCGACGCGCGGCCTCCAGCGCCTCGGGCTCGATCAGCGCCGCGGCCACGGCGGGCGCCTCGGCGACGCCGTCGGCGATCACCCGTACGTGCGCCCCGTCGACCTCGCCGGCGCGAAATGCGGCAGCCGTCTGTGGCAGCGACTTCGAGCGCAGCACCCGTGCCGTGCGCACCGCAGCCGCCGCGCCCCGCGGAGACATCTGCGTGTGCATCCGAGCCCAGGCCGCCGCGGAAAGGGCTCCGTCGTTCACGTGCGAGCCGCGGCGGTCCACCTCGCCCACGACTGAGACCGAGACGTACTCCAGCTGCGCCTGCAAGCTCCGCACGGTCGCCAACGCCGACGACAGCTCGTCGTGCGTGGCACGGCGAAGCCCGTCGGCCGTCGCCGAGACCAGCTCGTCCACCTGCGCCGCGAGGGCGTCGACCACCTGCACCAGGCCGTCAGCCGCCGTGTTCGAACGCATGTTCGATTCTATCGGCAGGCTCGGACATCACCCGAGGACTCGTGCACAGGCTGCGGCTCGGCGAAGGGTCGACCATGGCGAGCGCCGACGAGCGGCAGGGCGCTAGCGGTCGCCGTTGGTCCGGCTGCGCTCGGACACCATCTGCGCGAACCGGCGCGCCTGCTCCTGGGCCAACGCCCCTTCGGAACGCATCACGCCCATCGCCGCCAGCGACGAGCCGTCCGACACGTCGAGCATCATCCACGCGTCGTCGCGCGACAGCCGCACACCGACGACCTCGGCCCACTCCAGCCGCCGACGGGTCAGCACGTTCACCACGGTGGCACCGGCAGCGTCCGTCTCCACCCGCACCGACGCCAGCCGGTGCAGGAACCACACGCAGATCACCGCGAAGACCACCACCGCGATCCGTGAGCCCGGCCCCCACGGGTTCGTCCCTCCCGACGGCAGCAGGATCGCGATGCCCACGAGCACGACGAACAGCGCGGCGGCGCACGGGTAGACAACCATCCGCGCCCGCCGCGGCCGGAGCACCACGCGGTCGGAGCGCTCCGACTTCACCTGACTCACAGCCGGCACGCGTGGATGTCGGTGACGAGGATCCCGCGGGCGCCGAGATCCCAGAGCTCGTCCATGATCCGGTTGGTCTCCGCCCGCGGCACCATGGCCCGCACCGCGACCCATCCCCGGTCGTGCAGCGGCGACACGGTCGGCGACTCGATTCCCGGCGTCAGCCGCACCGCGTCGTCGACGAGCTCGGCCCGGATGTCGTAGTCCATGAGGACGAACCGGCGGGCGATGATCACGCCCTGCATCCGGCGCACCAGCTGGTCGACGGCGGGCGAGGACGCCGCGCCGGTCCGCCGGACGAGCACCGCCTCGGACTCCAGGATGGGCTCCCCCACGATCTCCAGCCCCGCCTGCCGCAGCGTGGTGCCGGTCGACACGACGTCGGCGATCACGTCGGCCACGCCGAGCCGGACCGCGGTCTCCACGGCTCCGTCGAGCCGCACGACCTCCGCGTCGACGCCCCGGTCGGCGAAGTACTTGGCGAGCAGACCGCCGTACGACGTGGCGACCCGCTTGCCGGCGAAGTCCGCGACCGAGGCGGCCGACCCCGGCCGCGCCGCGAAGCGGAACGTCGACGTGGCGAACCCCAGCGGCAGGATCTCCTCGGCGGCGGCTCCGCTGTCGAGCAGCAGGTCCCGCCCGGTGATGCCGACGTCGAGCTCGCCCGACCCGACGTACGTCGCGATGTCGCGCGGACGCAGGAAGAAGAACTCGGCGTCGTTGTCCGGGTCGTGCAGCAACAGCTCACGCGGGTCGGTCCGCTGCCGGTAGCCGGACTCGCGCAGCATCTCGGCGGCCGGCTCGGCCAGGGAGCCCTTGTTGGGCACGGCGACGCGCAGCACGGGTGATCGGACCTTCCGGTGGTGACGGTTCGCGGGTGCTAGAGGCGAGCGTAGACGTCCTCGAGCCGCAGGCCGCGCGCCAGCATGAGGACCTGCAGGTGGTACAGCAGCTGGGAGATCTCCTCGGCGGCACGCTCCGGCGTCTCGTGCTCGGCGGCCATCCAGACCTCGGCGGCCTCCTCGACGACCTTCTTGCCGATGGTGTGCACGCCGGCGTCCAGCGCCGCCACCGTGCCGGAGCCGACCGGCCGGGTCCTCGCCTTCTCGCTGAGCTCGGCGAACAGCTCGTCGAACGTCTTCACGGCTCAGATCGTCGCAGAGGTCACGGGATCGTCGGCAGACCGTCCGCGCCGAGCGGCCAGCCCGGGTTGTGGGCGACCTCCCAGGCGTGCCCGTCCGGGTCGGAGACGATCGCCGTGTAGCCACCCCACGGGGCGTTCTCCGGCGCCGCGAGCAGACCGGCGCCGGCGGCGAGTGCCTGCGCGATCACCTCGTCCACCTCCTCCGGCGACCCGACGTTGATGGCCAGGGACGTACGTCGTGGATGCCCGGCCGGTACCTCGTCGCCCAGGTCGCGGCTCAGGTCGCCGATCGGGTAGAGCGCGAGCAGCGCTCCGCCGGTCCGGAAGACCGCGAAGTCGTCCATGTCGACCGCGCTCTGCCAGCCGAGCGCCCGGTAGAAGGCGCGAGAGCGGCCCACGTCGGAGACGCCGAGGGTGACCAGCGAGATGCGTGCCGGAACCATGTCAGTCCACCTTCCGGAACCCCGAGCACATGATCCTCAACCAGACGATCCGCCCGTCGTCGACGGTGAGATAAGCCTGCTGCTCGACGACGTGCTTGCCGTCCGGGCAGCGCACGGCGAACCGCCAGCCGATGCGCTCCCGGTCGACCACCCAGTCGCGGGCGACGGCGAGCACCTCCTCGACGACGTCCTGCTCCTCGAACCAGGAGAACAGGACGCGATCGACGAGGTCGACCGCGTTCGTCGACTCCCAGAACCGGCCGGGAGTCATGCCGCGGAAGTCGACGTCCGGTGCGAGCACCTCGAGGAGCAGGTCCCGGTCGCGGCGCGCCAAGCTCTGGACGAACCGCTCCGCGACCGTCAGCACGGTGGAACCAGGTCGCGCAGGGTGACGGCGGTGGCGACGGCCGCGAGCGCCGCGTCGCGGCCCTTGTCCTCCATCGATCCCTCCAGCCCGGCCCGGTCGAGGGCCTGCTGCTCGTCGTCGCAGGTGAGCACACCGAACCCCACAGGGACACCGGTGTCCACCGACACACGGGTCAGCCCGTCGGTCGCGGCCTGGCAGACGTACTCGAAGTGCGGTGTCCCGCCGCGGATCACCACACCCAACGCGACGACGGCGTCGTGGTCGCGGGCGAGTCGCGCCGCGGCGACCGGCAGCTCGAACGAGCCCGGCACCCGTACGACGGTCGGCTCGGTCACCCCGCTGTCGACCAGCCCGCGCAGCGCCCCAGCCAGCAGCCCGTCCATCACCTGCGTGTGCCACTGCGCCGCCACCACGGCCACACGGAGGCGAGAGCCGTCGACGGTGATGTCCGGCGAGCCGGCGCCGCTCATGTCGGTGTCCCTTCGTGGACGGCCTCGGTGGGCGGTCCGAGGTCGGGCAGTCCCGGCAGGTCGTGGCCCATCCGGTCCCGCTTGGTCCGCAGGTACGTCGCGTTCTCCGGGGTGAGGTGCACGGGCAGCGGGATGCGCTCGACGATCTCGAGGCCGTAGCCCTCCAGCCCGGCCCGCTTCGCCGGGTTGTTCGTGAGCAGCCGCATCGTGTGCACGCCGAGGTCGGCCAGGATCTGCGCGCCGATCCCGAAGTCGCGCGAGTCGGCCGGCAGGCCGAGATCGAGGTTGGCGTCGACGGTGTCCCGCCCGCCCTCCTGCAACCGGTACGCCGCCAGCTTGTGCAGCAGCCCGATCCCCCGGCCCTCGTGGCCGCGCATGTAGACGACCACCCCGCGCTCCGCCGCCGCGACCGCCTGCATCGCCGCGTCCAACTGCGGCCCGCAGTCACAGCGCAGCGACCCGAGCACGTCACCGGTCAGGCACTCCGAGTGCACCCGCACGAGCACGTCAGCGCCGTCACCCAGATCCCCACGCACCAGAGCCATGTGCTCGGCGGAGTCGACGGTGCTGCGGTACCCGATCGCGCGGAACTCGCCGTGCCGGGTCGGCATCCAGGCCTCGGCCACTCGCTCGACGAGGACCTCGGTGCGCCGTCGGTACGCGATCAGGTCGGCGATCGACACCAGCGCCAGGCCGTGCTCGTCGGCGAACACTCGCAGCTGCGGCAGCCGGGCCATCGAGCCGTCGTCGTTGACGATCTCGGCGATGACGCCCGCCGGGTTCAGGCCGGCCAGCCGCGCAAGGTCCACCGACGCCTCGGTGTGACCGGCGCGGCGCAGCACGCCTCCTTCGACGGCGCGGAGCGGGAACACGTGGCCGGGGCGGGTCAGCTCGAAGGGCTCGGTGGCCGAGTCGACGAGCACCCGGACCGTGCGGGCCCGGTCCGCGGCCGAGATGCCGGTCGTGATGCCGTCGCGGGCGTCCACCGACACGGCGTACGCCGTGTGCTTGCGGT
>DASVBQ010000357.1:0-4612 GCA_036375795.1 Actinomycetes bacterium | reverse complement strand
GGGCGGCTGCTGCGGCTCGGCTCCGTCGAGGTTCTTGCCTCGCCCCGACTGGACCTGTGGCGGGCCCCGACCGACAACGACGCGGGACAGCACGGCGACCCGGTCCTGCCGGTGTGGCGACAGCTCGGTCTGGACCGGCTGCAGCACCGCACCGTGGGCGTCGACGTGAGCGACCGCGGCCTCACGGTGCGCTCACGCGTCGCACCGGCAGCCGCCGACATCGGCTTCGCCGTCAGGTACAGCTGGTCGGCGGTGGGGCCGGGAGGGCCGGACGACGTCCACGGTCTCCGCCTGGACGTCACCGTGACGCCGGAGCAGGAGCTGCCGTGCCCGCTGCCGCGGCTCGGCGTCCGCCTGTCGCTGCCGCGCCACCTCGACACGGTGACCTGGTTCGGGCGCGGTCCGGGCGAGGCGTACCGGGACACCGGGTACGGCACCTGGGTCGGACGGTTCCGCCGGACCGTCGACGAGCTGCAGACGCCGTACGTCCACCCGCAGGAGAACGGCAACCGCGCGGACGTCCGCTGGGCGACGCTCACCGACCCGACGGGCGCCGGACTGCGGCTGGAGGGCGATCCCACCATCGACCTCACCGTGCGCAGGTGGAGCACGGAGCAGCTCGACGCCGCCCGGCACACCGTCGAGCTGGTCGACGAGGGCCGGTTGTTCGTCAACCTCGACGTCGCCCAGCAGGGGATCGGGTCCGCGTCCTGCGGACCCGGCGTCCTCCCGCAGTACCGGCTCGCCGCGGCACCGGCGTCCTTCGCCGTGGTTTTCCGGGAGCTGCCCTGACGGCACCGGGGTGTTCCCCTGCGCGCGCCGGACGCGTAGGTTCACGATGGTGCGGATTGCCCTGTTTGTGACATGCCTGGCCGACGGGCTGTTCCCGGACGTCGGCCGCGCCACGGTGCGGCTGCTCGAACGGCTGGGGCACGAGGTGGTGTTCCCCGAGCGGCAGACGTGCTGCGGACAGATGCACACCAACACCGGCTACCAGCGGGAGGCGCTGCCGCTGGTACGCCACCACGTCGAGGTGTTCGAGCCGTACGACCTGGTGGTGGCCCCGTCGGGCTCGTGCGTCGGATCGGTGCGCCACCAGCACGCGATGCTCGCCCGCCGCGCCGGTGACGAGCATCTCGCGGCGCGCGCCGAGGCGGTGGCGTCCCGGACGTACGAGCTGTCCGAGCTGCTCGTCGACGTCCTCGGGGTGGACGACGTCGGGGCGCACTTCCCGCACCGCGTCACCTACCACCCGACCTGCCACTCGCTGCGGCTGCTGCGGGTCGACGACAAGCCGCTGCGGCTGCTGCGCAACGTGCGCGGCATGGACCTGGTGGAGCTCCCGGACGCCGACCAGTGCTGCGGGTTCGGCGGGACGTTCGCGGTGAAGAACGCCGACACGTCGACGGCGATGCTGGCCGACAAGATGCGCAACGTGCTGGGGACCGGCGCCGAGGCGGTGACCGCCGGGGACGCCTCGTGCCTGATGCACATCGGTGGAGGGCTGTCCCGGCTGCGCGCCGGCACCCGCACGCTGCACCTGGCTGAGATCCTCGCCTCCACCGACGAGCACCCGGCGGTGGCGGTATGACGTTCCTCGGTATGCCCGCGTACGCACCGCGCGGGGTCGGTGCGCTGCGGGCCGAGGAGCCGTTCCCGCAGGCCGCGCGGACAGCGCTGGCGAACACCCAGCTGCGGCGCAACATCGGGCACGCCACCGCGACGATCCGGGCGAAGCGCGCCCGCGTGGTCGGCGAGGTGCCGGACTGGGAGGCGCTGCGGCTGGCCGGCCAACAGCTCAAGGCCGCGACGATGGCCCGCCTGGACGAGCACCTCGAGCGGCTGGAGCGGGAGGTCACCGCGCGCGGCGGTGCCGTGCACTGGGCCCGGGACGCGAACGAGGCCAACGACATCGTGACCCGGCTCGTGCAGGCGACCGGCGAGACCGAGGTCGTGAAGGTCAAGTCGATGGTCACCCAGGAGATCGGGCTCAACGAGGCGCTCGAGGCGGCCGGCATCGCGGCGTATGAAACCGACCTCGCCGAGCTGATCGTGCAGCTCGGGCACGACAAGCCCTCGCACATCCTGGTGCCCGCGATCCACCGCAACCGCGCCGAGATCCGGGAGATCTTCCTCCGCGAGATGGGCAGCTACGGCCTGCCGGCCCCGGACGACCTGACCGACGAGCCGCGGCGGCTCGCGATGGCGGCGCGGGCGCATCTGCGGCAGAAGTTCCTCACGGCCAAGGTCGGCATCTCGGGGGCGAACTTCGCGGTGGCCGAGACCGGAACCCTGCTCGTGGTCGAGTCCGAGGGCAACGGGCGGATGTGCCTGACGCTGCCCGAGACGCTGATCACGGTGATGGGCATCGAGAAGGTGGTGCCGACCTGGCGTGACCTCGAGGTCTTCCTGCAGCTGCTGCCCCGCTCGTCGACCGGCGAGCGGATGAACCCGTACACATCCGCCTGGACCGGGGTCACGACCGGTGACGGCCCGCGCGAGTTCCACCTGGTGCTGCTGGACAACGGGCGGACGGCCGCGTTGGCCGACGAGGTGGGGCGCGAGGCGCTGCACTGCATCAAGTGCAGCGCGTGCATGAACGTCTGCCCGGTGTACGAGCGCACCGGTGGGCACGCGTACGGCTCGGTGTACCCGGGTCCGATCGGCGCCGTGCTCTCCCCGCAGCTGACCGGGGTCGAGGACAACGCCTCGCTGCCGTACGCGTCGTCGCTGTGCGGCGCATGCTTCGACGCCTGCCCGGTGCGCATCGACATCCCATCGCTGCTGGTGCACCTGCGGGCCCGCCACGTCGAGGAGCGCCGTGCCGCGTCGCGGATCCCCTCGGCCGAGGCGCTGTCGATGGCCGCCGCGTCGTGGGTGATGGCCGACCCGGCGCGCTTCGCCCGGGCCGAGCGGGCCGGTCGCGCCGGCCGGCTGTTCGCCCGCCGGGGCCGGATCCGCTCGCTGCCGCCGCCACTGTCGGCGTGGACCACCAGCCGGGACGCGCCGGAACCCCCGCCCGAGACGTTCCGCGAGTGGTGGGCCAGGACGCGAGGTGACCGGGCATGAGCGCCCGCGACGAGGTGCTGGCCAGGGTCCGCGCGGCCAACGCGGGAGCGGGCGCGGCCGAGGTGACAGCCACCGCAGCCGAGGTGGCCCGCGACTACCGCAGCACCGGCGAGCACGCGCCCGGCTCGGCGGAGGTGCTCGACCTGCTGGAGGACCGGCTCGTCGACTACAAGGCGACCGTCCGCCGCTGCGACGAGGCGGGGCTGACGGCCACCGTCGCCGAGGCCCTCGCCGCCGCGGCCCCGGACGGCGGCCCGGTGGTCCTCCCACCGGACCTGCCCGACGCCTGGGCCCCCGACGGCCGCCGCGACGACGGGTCCATGACGCCCGCCGACCTCGACGGCTGCGCGGCCGTGGTCACCGCGTGCACGGTGGCCTGCGCCGAGACCGGGACGATCGTGCTCGACGGGTCACCGGACCAGGGACGGCGCGCCATCACGCTCGTGCCGGACGTGCACGTCTGCGTCGTCCGCGCCGACCAGGTCGTGCAGGCCGTCCCCGAGATGATCGGCCGGGTCGAGGCCACCCGACCGGTGACCTTCGTCAGCGGGCCGTCGGCGACCAGCGACATCGAGCTCGACCGGGTCGAGGGCGTGCACGGTCCCCGGACGCTGTCCGTGGTCCTCGTCACGGGCTGAGGGCGCCGGCTCCCGTCAGCCCCCTCACGGTCAGGGTGTGATGGCCGGGGCGGCTTCCACCCCAGGACACAACCGTGGCGTGTGTTGCTCGTGAGAAGCGCTCGGCACCACACGCGCGCAAACAGACCACACTTGTGTCGTGGAATCGGACCGGCACACGCTGACGAGTGGGTGCCGCTGCCGGATGACTGCCTCGTTGCGCCGGCGCTTACGACCTGCCGTACCGGTGGGCGAACTGCGCGAACGGGAAGGGATGGCGCGATGTCCGCTCCGCACCGACGCCCGGAGGGTGCCACCGACGAGATGGTTGCCGCGGCGGCCCGGCTGAGCGAGGCGCTCGAGGTGGTCGAGGAGGCGCGCGGGGCGCTCTACCGCTTCCACCGGCTCACCGGCAAGGCCGACGGCAAGCTGGACGACGTCGTCGACCTGCTGCGCGCCGCAGGCCGCGAGGACCTCGCCGAACTGGTTCGCGACCGGCTGATCGGCCGCGACGTCATCCCCGAGCGGTGGACGTTCCAGGTCGTCGAGGAGTACGACGACGGTTACTGGTCGGTCTTCCGCGAGGTCGAGTCGCGGGTGCGGGACGAGCTGATGGGCGGGGTGCGCCACGTCGGCGAGGCGGAGATGAAGCGCGACCGCCAGTCGTGAGCGGATCAGGCCGTCGGCATCGGCAACAGCTCGAAGATCTCGATGCTGAACCGGCCCTTTCCCTCGGCCAGGAACGGGTGCTTGTCGGCGTGCGCGCGGGCCGCGTCCAGGTTGTCGGCCTCGACGATCGAGTAGCCGTTCTGGTCGCTCGGCTCGCCGGTCGAGCCGTCGTCGACGACGGCCGTGCGGGCCCCGGTCGGCTGCCCCGGGTCGAGCAGTGCCGCGCCGACCCGGCCCATCCACTCGTTCCACGCCGC
>DASVBQ010000352.1:0-2725 GCA_036375795.1 Actinomycetes bacterium | reverse complement strand
GTAGTCCATGCCGTCCGGCCCGACGTGCACCCGGGTGTCCCCCGCGTTGGGTCCGCTGGTGATGCGGATGCCGATGTCGCACGGCTCGAGGCCGGGCTCCGGCGCGCAGGTGTACTTCCACAGCACGAACATGAACGGCGTCAGCAGGTCGGCGGCCTCACCGGACAGGCCGTGGGCCCGGCCGGTGCCCTGCCGCACGTCCCACGAGTGCACGCCGTAGTCCATCAGCTGGAAGGCGGGGTAGAAGAACGCCGGCAGCGGCCCCATGTAGAAGTGCGGCACGGTCAGCCCGCCCCACTCCTCGGGCCCCAGGGCGTCGAAGATCTCCATCATCTTCGCGAAGTCGCCGCGGAGCCGCTCGACCAGCTCCGCCCGCGGCGTGTCACGGAACGCCCTCGCCTGCTGGTCGGCCCGGGCGGCCATGCCCGGCAGGCCGTACGCGGGCTCGACGTCCGCGTGGCTGCGAGCCGCGTCGAACGCCACGAAGTAGGACTCGGTGGTGTCCACCAGGTGGCCGACGAGGTCACGGACCTGCCAGTGACCTGCGCCGGTCGACGCCTCCCAGGCATCGTCCCGGTCGACGAGGTCGAGGAACTGCTCGGCCTCGTTCCGGACCACTCTCAAGATGGTGTCCTTGGCGTCGTAGGACATCGCGTTCCAGCCGCTCATCTCTGCCCTCCGGTCCGGTGGGTCGAGTTGGTTGCCTACTCAACGTACGCCGATCTTCCGTGCTGCCAAGGGCTCCACCAGACTGCTCGCCATGAACACTTCCGGTCGCTGGTTCGAAGATCACTTCCCCGTCCGAGGGACCCGTCCGGCCAGGGCCTGGCTCCGGTCCGACGCGCCGACCCTCGACCTCTCGGGGCACTGGCGGTTCCGGTATGCGACCAGGGCCGACCTGCCGGAGGACTTCGCGGTCCCCGCGCACGACGACTCCGCCTGGGACTCGATCCCCGTGCCGGCGCACTGGCAGCTGCACGGGTACGGCGCGCCGGCGTACACCAACGTCCGGTACCCGTTCCCGGTGGACCCGCCGTTCGTGCCGGACGAGAACCCGACGGGCGACTACCGGCGCACGTTCGCGCTGCCCGCGGGGTTCCTGGCCCCGGGGTCGCGGGCCGTGCTTCGGTTCGAGGGGGTGGACTCGGCGTTCCGGGTCTGGGTCAACGGCACCGAGGTGGGGACGTCCGTCGGCAGCCGGCTCCCGGTCGAGCTCGACGTCACCGACCTGCTGCGCGACGAGGCCGAGAACGTGCTGGCCGTGCGGGTGCATCAGTGGTCGTCGGCCAGCTACCTCGAGGACCAGGACATGTGGTGGCTGTCCGGCATCTTTCGTGAGGTGCTGCTGCTGTCCCGTCCGGCGGGCGGCCTGGACGACGTGTTCGTGCACGCCGACTTCGCGCCGGTCTCGGGTGGTGGCACGTTGCGGGTGGACACGTCCGGGCCGGCGCGCGTGCTGGTGCCGGAGCTCGGCATCGACGCCAGGTCGGGCACCGAGATCACGGTCCCGTCGGTCGAGCCGTGGTCGGCGGAGGTGCCCCGGCTGTACGACGCCGAGGTGGTCGCCGACGGCGTGGGCGGCTCGGGCGCCGACGGGTCGGGCGCGGAGCGGGTGCCGCTGCGCATCGGCTTTCGCACGGTCGCGATCGTCGACGGCGTCTTCACGGTCAACGGCCGGCCGGTCAAGCTGCGCGGGGTCAACCGTCACGAGTTCTCCCCGGACCGCGGCCGGGCGGTGACACCGGCCGAGATGCTCGCCGACGTCTTACTGATGAAGCGGCACAACATCAACGCGGTTCGCACCAGCCACTACCCGCCGCACCCGGCGTTCCTCGACCTCTGCGACGAGCACGGCCTGTGGGTCATCGACGAGTGCGACCTGGAGACGCACGGGTTCTTCGTCGTCGACTGGCGCGCGAACCCCTCCGACGACCCGAGCTGGCAGGAGGCGATGGTCGACCGGATGCGGCGCACCGTCGAGCGCGACAAGAACCACCCGAGCATCGTCATGTGGTCCCTCGGCAACGAGAGCGGCACCGGGCGGAACCTCGGCGCGATGGCGGCGTGGACGCGCGAGAGGGACCCGTCCCGGCCGATCCACTACGAGCACGACTGGTCCTGCCGCGACGTCGACGTCTACAGCCGTATGTACGCCACGCACGACGAGGTCGCCGCGATCGCGACCAGGTCGGAGGCTCCGTGGGACGACCCGGAGCTCGACGAGCGCCGGCGCGGGATGCCGTTCGTGCAGTGCGAGTACGCCCACGCCATGGGCAACGGCCCGGGTGGGCTGCTGGAGTACCAGGAGCTGTTCGAGTCCTCGCCGCGGTGCATGGGCGGATTCGTCTGGGAGTGGATCGACCACGGCCTGCGCCAGCGGGACGCGCTGGGGCGGCAGCGGTTCGCCTACGGCGGCGACTTCGGCGAGCCGCTGCACGACGGCAACTTCGTCGCCGACGGGCTGCTCTTTCCCGACCGCACACCGTCCCCGGGCCTGCACGACTTCGCCGCCGTCATCGCGCAGGTCCGCATCGAGGCCGAGGGCAGCGGTGTCCGGGTCAGCAACCGGTACGACGTACGCGACCTCGACCACGTCGCCTTCACCTGGGCCCTGGAGGTCGACGGCGCCGAGGCCGCGCGGGGCGAGCTCGAGGTGCCGCACGTGGGGCCGGGAGCGTCCACCGTCGTGCCGCTTCCCGCGGCGGCGACCGAGCACCACGATCTC
>DASVBQ010000218.1:0-5713 GCA_036375795.1 Actinomycetes bacterium | reverse complement strand
CGTCGCTGCTCGACGAGCTGGACGAGCTCGCCGAGGAACAGGACTCCGCGGCGTGACACCGGTCTACGTCGCGGTCGTCGCGCCCTTCGTCGCCGCCCTCGTCGGGCTCGCCATCGGCCGTCGCAGGCCGGACGCCGTGGCACCGGTGGCGATCGTCGGCACCACCCTGTCCTTCGTCGCCGCGCTCTGGGCGGCCGGACGCGCGGCGGCCGACGCACCGCTGCACGACGCGGCGCGGCTGGCGAGCTTCCCGACCGGTGCCTTCGACGTGCATGTCGACCTGCTGCTGGACGGGCTGAGCGGCATCGTCTCGGTGGCGGTCGGCGCGGTCGCCCTGGCGGTGCAGGTCTACTCGACCGCGTACATGAAGGGCGACCCGCGCTACTCGTCGTACGCCGCCTTCGTCTCGCTCTTCACGGCCGCGATGATGCTGGTCGTCTTCGCCGACGACCTGTTCGTCCTCCTCGTCGGCTGGGAGGTCATGGGCGTCTGCTCCTACTTCCTCATCGGGCACCACTGGGAGCAGGAGGGAGCCCGCGCCAGTGCGGTGAAGGCCTTCGTGGTGACGCGGCTCGGCGACGTCGGGTTCCTCTTCGGCATCTTCACGCTCGCCTCCGCGGCCGGCACGTCACGCATCACCAGCATCATGCCGTTCGTCGGCGGCGGGCCGGCGAACGCCGACGTCCTCGGCAGCATCAGCGAGCGCCAGGCGACGGTGGCGACGCTGCTGCTGCTCTGCGGCGTGGTCGGCAAGTCCGCACAGTTCCCGCTGCACACCTGGCTGCCGGACGCGATGGCCGGACCGACGCCCATCAGCGCGCTGATACACGCGGCGACGATGGTGGCGGCCGGCATCTACGTCGTGGCCCGGCTCTACCCGGTCTTCCTCGCCGCGCCGGCCACGCTCGCCGTGATGGCGGTCATCGCCTGCGTGACGATGCTCGGCGCGGCCCTCGCGGCGCTGGGTCAGGACGACATCAAGCGTGTGCTCGCCTACTCGACGGTCAGCCAGCTCGCGTACATGCTCGCCGCGCTCGCGGTGGGCTCGGCGGCTGCCGCGACCTACCACCTGCTCACCCACGCAGCCTTCAAGGCGCTGCTGTTCCTCGCCGCCGGGTCGGTCATCCACGCGGTGGGCACGAACCTGATGCCGGACATGGGAGGGCTGCGCAGGCTGATGCCGGTCACCTTCGCGACGATGACGGTGGGTCTGGCGGCTCTCGCCGGGCTACCGCCGTTCGCCGGGTTCTTCTCCAAGGAGGCGGTGCTCGGCGCCGCCGAGGAGGCCGCGCTGCACGAGGGTCCGGTGGCGACCTGGGCGGGCTGGCTGGTGCTCGTCGTCGGGCTGCTGACGGTGGGGGTCACCGCGGCCTACGTGACCCGACTGTGGCTGATGACGTTCTTCCACCGGCCACGCGCTCGGGTCGCCGGGCACGAGCCGCCGCCGGCGATGCGGTGGCCGCTGGTGCTGCTCGCGGTGCCCGCCGCCGGGCTGGGCATCGTCGGTGCCAGCAACCTGCTCCCGACCTGGCTCGACCTGCCGCGCGAGGGTGACCTCGAGTGGGGCTCGTCGGTGGGTGACGTGCCCGAGCCGCTGCACCTCGGTGCGGCCACAGCGGTCGCCTCCGTGCTGCTCGCCCTGGTCGGCGCCGCGGCGACCTACGCGCTGTGGCGCCGGGAGCCGGCCGCCGACCCGACCGCGGGCCTGCGGGCGCGGCCTGCGCTGGAGAAGGCGTTCTATGTCGACGCCCTGTACGACCGGGCGTTCGTCCGGCCGGTGCGCGGCGCCACCCGAGGCGTGGGGTGGGCCGACGACACGGTCGTCGGCGGCGCGGTGCGGGGGACGGGAGCGGAGGCCGGTCGGCTGGCCGGGCTGGTGGCGCGCACACAGGGCGGCAACGTCCAGGCGTACCTCACCGGCCTGCTCGCCGGCGTGCTCCTGCTCGTCGTCGGGGTGGTGACACTGACGTGAACGGCGCCTTGATCCCGCTGATGCTGGCGCTGCCGCTCGCCGGTGCGCTGCTCATGCTCGTCGCGCCGCCCCGGCGGGGTGAGCGGCTGGCGGCCACGGTGGGGACAGTCGTGGCCGCGGCGACGTTCGCGGTCTCGGTGTGGGTCGCGCTCGCCTCGCCCGAGACCGACACCGAGTGGGTGCCGACCCTGGGTCTGCGGTTCCACCTCGGCGTCGACGGGGTCTCGTCCCCGCTGGTGCTCCTGACGTCCGGCCTCACCGCGCTGTGCATGGCCTACCTGCTCAAGGTCCGGCCGGAGGCAGGTCGGATCCGCGCCTTGGTCGGCCTGCTGCTGCTCCTCGAGGTCGGGATGCTCGGGACCTTCGTGGCTCTCGACCTGCTGCTGTTCTTCGTGTTCTTCGAGGTCGTGCTGATCCCGATGTGGTTCGTCATCGCCCAGTGGGGTGACGACTCGGTGCCCGGCGGGCGCCGTCGGGCGGCGAACCTGTTCATCCTGTACACGCTGCTCGGCAGCGTCGTCATGCTGCTCGGGATGCTCCTCGTGGGCAGCCAGGCCGGCACCTTCGACATGGTCGAGCTCGCGCAGCGGCAGGGCGAGGACATGTCGCGTGGCATCCAGGTGCTCGCCTTCCTGGCCCTGGGGCTCGGCTTCGCGGTGAAGACGCCGATGTGGCCGTTGCACACCTGGCTGCCTGACGCCCACACGGCGGCGCCGACGGTGGGTTCTGTGCTGCTCGCGGGCGTGCTGCTGAAGATGGGCACCTACGGCTTCGTGCGGATCGCGCTGCCGGTCGTCCCCGAGGGTGCCGAGGCCGTCGCGCCGTACCTCGCTGCCCTGGCCGTCGTGGGCATCGTCTACGGCTCGCTGGCCTGCCTGGGCCAGCGCGACCTCAAGAGGCTCGTGGCGTTCTCCAGCATCGGCCACATGGGGTTCGTGCTGCTCGGCATCGCCACGCTGACGCCCGTGGGTGTCAACGGGGCGCTGTACGCGAACATCGCGCACGGGCTCATCACCGGGCTGCTGTTCTTCTTGGCCGGCGCCGTGAAGGACCGCCACCACACCTCCGCGATCGACGTCCTCGGCGGCGGCCTCTACGAGCGGATGCCGCGGCTCGGAGGGCTGCTCGCGTTCGCAGCCGTCGCGAGCCTCGGGCTGCCGGGCCTCGCCGGCTTCTGGGGGGAGATGCTGGTGCTGCTCGGCGCCTTCGACCCGGCCGGGTCGCTGCCGCGTCCCTACTACCTCGTGCTGATGGTCCTGGCCGGGGTCGGTGTGGTGCTCACGACGACGTACTTCGTCGCGCTCCTGCGCCGGGTCGCGCAGGGCACGAGCTTCCAGGCCTGGCGGGACGCGGTCCTGATGCGCGACGCCAGCACGCACGAGCTGTTCGTCTGGGCGCCGGTCGTGGCGCTCGTCCTGCTGCTCGGGCTCTGGCCGGGGTGGCTGCTCGACGCCAGCGACCCCGTCGTCCGGCTGCTGCTCGGGGGTGCGTCGTGAGTGCGGTCCAGTCGATCGACTACCTCGCGATCGCCGCCCCGCTGCTCGTCGCCCTCGTCGCACTCGCGGTGCTCGTCGGCGACGCGTTCCTGCCCGCCGCGCGGCGGCACGTGACCGGGTGGGTTGCTGCGGGCGGTCTCGTCGTGGCGGCCGCCCTGCTGGTCCCGCTGGTGGGGGAGCGGCGCAGGACCTTCTGCGTACCCGGCGACGGGCTGCTCCTGCCGGCCTGCTCGTACGTGGTCGACGACCTGACGCTGGTCTTCCAGGCACTGGTGCTCGCCGGTGCCGTGGTCGTCGTGCTGCTGTCCCTCGACACGGTGCGTGACAGCCGGATCCCGTCGGGGGAGTACTTCTTCCTGCTGCTCGCTTCGGTGTCGGGCGCCCTGACCCTGGCCGCCAGCCGGGACCTGCTCACCCTGGTCGTGGCCCTCGAGGTCGTGTCGCTGCCGGCCTTCGCGCTGGTGGCACTGCGCCGCTACGACAGCCGGTCCAGCGAGGCCGCGCTCAAGCTGTTCCTCGTCTCCGTGGTGTCGACGGCGGTGATGCTCTTCGGCCTGAGCCTGGTCTACGGGATGACCGGGCAGGTGCACCTCGAGCGGATCGCGACCGCGCTGGACGACCCGGACATCCGGCAGCCCGCGCTGCTCATCGGGGTGACGCTGGCCCTGGCCGGGTTCGGCTTCAAGGTGGCGGCCGTGCCGTTCCACTTCTGGGCGCCGGACGCCTACCAGGGCGCGCCGGTGCCGGTGGCCGCGTACCTGTCCGTCGTGTCCAAGGCGGCCGGCTTCGTCGGCCTCGCGCTGCTGCTGACCGAGGGCTTCGCGCCGTACGCCGATGTCTGGGCACCCACCGTCGCGGTGGTCGCCGCCGTCACGATGACCGTCGGCAACCTGGCGGCCCTGCGGCAGCGGCACGCGGTGCGCCTGCTCGCCTGGTCGTCGGTGGCGCAGTCGGGTTACATGCTGGTTCCGCTGGGTGCCGCGTCGGTCGGCCAGGTCGACGAGGTGCTGCCGGCGACGGTGGCCTACGTGCTGGCGTATGCCGTCATGAACCTCGGTGCGTTCGCGGTGGTCACCCTGGTCGGTCGGCACCGCGAGTCGAACCTGCTGGAGGACTACCGTGCGCTCGGGCGGACCGAGCCGCTGTCGGCGTTCGCGCTGGCCTTCTCGCTGGCCTGCCTCGCGGGGCTGCCGCCCGGCCTGCTGGGACTGTTCGCCAAGGTGGTCGTCTTCCAGGCGCCGGTGGACCAGGGCCTCGGCTGGCTGGCGGTGGTCATGGCGGTCAACGTCGTGATCGGGCTGTACTACTACCTGGCCTGGGTCGCCACGATGTACGCCCGCCCGGCCGAGAGCGTCCGGCCGCCGTCGTACCGCATCTCGTGGTCGGACGGCGTGGCCATCGGCATGACCCTCGGTGCCGCCATGCTGCTGTCCGTCGTCCCCGACCCCCTCCTCCGCTTCGGCTGACGACGTCGGGGAACGAGAGCTACCGGCCGGGCGTTCTTCCCGGTGACCACCCCCGCTCCTTCCGGAGGAACCAGCAGTGCACCGCCATGCGAACGGCGTGAAGACCGCCGTCCTGCTCGCTCTGCTCTCGGGCCTGATCCTGCTCGTCGGAGCCTGGCTCGGCGGCAGCGGCGGCCTGACGATCGCTTTCGTCATCGCCCTGGCGACCAACGGCATCGCCTACTTCTACAGCGACAAGCTGGCCCTGCGGTCCATGCGGGCCCGGCCGGTCAGCGAGGCGGAGCAGCCCGCGATGTACCGCATCGTCCGTGAGCTGTCGACCGCCGCGAGGCAGCCGATGCCACGGCTGTACGTCTCCCCGACCAACGCGCCGAACGCCTTCGCGACCGGCCGCAACCCGCGCAACGCCGCGGTCTGCGCCACCGACGGGATCCTCGCGATCCTCGACGAGCGGGAGCTGCGAGGCGTCCTCGGCCACGAGCTGTCCCACGTCTACAACCGCGACATCCTGATCAGCTCGGTCGCGGCCGGGCTGGCGAGCGTGATCATGTACCTCGGCTACCTCGCCTGGCTGGTGCCGATCGGCCGCAGCAGCGACGACGACGGCCCGGGGCCGCTCGGCGCGCTGGCCGTCCTCATCCTCGGTCCGGTGGCCGCCGGCCTGATCCAGATGGCGATCAGCCGGTCGCGGGAGTTCCAGGCCGACGCCTCGGGCGCCCAGATCACCGGCGATCCGCTCGCGCTGGCCAGTGCGCTGCGCAAGCTGGAGCTCGGCACCC
>DASVBQ010000215.1:0-3747 GCA_036375795.1 Actinomycetes bacterium | reverse complement strand
GCCACAGCCACGATGCGAAGCGTCACAACAGCAGGCTGCCGGCGCGACCGCGGTGCATCCCCGGCCACTGCGGTGAGCCGGGCGGCGGCTGCCGCCACCCGCTCGTCGGTCGCCGTCAACGCGACCCGCACGTGCCGGGCGCCGGCCGCCCCGTAGAACGCGCCCGGCGCCACGAGGATCCCGAGCGAGGCCAGGTGGGCGACGGTGTCCCAGCACTCCTCGTCACGGGTCACCCAGAGGTACAGACCGGCCTGCGACTGCTCGACCCGGAAGTTCGCGCCGGTGAAGGCCTCGACCAGCGCGGCGCGACGCAGGGCGTAGCGCTTCTTCTGCTCGGCGACGTGCGCGTCGTCGCCGAGCGCGGCCACCATCGCGGCCTGCACCCGCGCGGGCACCATCATGCCGGCGTGCTTGCGGACCTCGAGCACCTCGCGCACCAGCGCCGGGTCGCCGGCCGCAAAGGCGGCCCGGTAGCCCGCGAGGTTGGATTGCTTGGACAGCGAGTAGAGCACGAGCAGGTTCTCGTGGCTGCCCCCGCACACCTCAGGGTGCAGCAGCGAGACCGGCGGGGCGGCGTCGTCCCACCCGAGCTCGGCGTAGCACTCGTCCGAGGCCACGACCGCTCCCCGCTCCCGCGCCCACTCGACGACCTTGCGCAGGTGGGCGACCGGGAGGACCCGGCCCGTCGGGTTGGACGGGGAGTTCAACCAGACCAGCCGCACCGGCTGCGGCCCGAGCGCCGTCAGCCCGTCCGAGGCGACTGGTGTAGCGCCGGCGAGACGGGCGCCCACGTCGTACGTGGGGTACGCGACCTCCGGGTGGACCACGACGTCGCCGTGTCGCAGGCCGAGCAGGGTGGGCAGCCAGGCCACCATCTCCTTCGACCCGATCGTGGGCAGGACAGCGGCAGGGTCCAGGCCGGGCACGCCGCGTCGCCGGGCGAACCACGCGGCGACTGCCTCGCGCAGCTGCGACGTGCCGTGTGTGAACGGGTAGCCCGGGGCGTCGGACGCAGCAGCCAGCGCGGCCCGGACGACCTCGGGTGTCGGATCCACCGGCGTGCCGACGGACAGGTCGACGACGCCGTCCGAATGGGCGCGCGCCACGTCGGCCTGCGGCGCGAGGGTGTCCCAGGGGAAGTCGGGCAGCCGGCCGGACACCGACCGACCGGGCGTGCCCGGCACGACGGCGGTCAGCTGTCCTGGTTCTGCGGCGGCAGGGCCTCGATCAGCGGGTGGTCCTTGTCGATCTTGCCCATCTTCGCGGCGCCGCCCGGCGAGCCCAGGTCGTCGAAGAACTCGACGTTCGCCTTGTAGTAGTCCTTCCACTGCTCCGGCGTGTCGTCCTCGTAGAAGATGGCCTCGACGGGGCAGACCGGCTCGCACGCGCCGCAGTCGACGCACTCGTCCGGGTGGATGTAGAGCATCCGGCGGCCCTCGTAGATGCAGTCCACCGGGCACTCATCGATGCACGCCTTGTCGAGGACGTCCACGCAGGGCTGTGCGATGACGTAGGTCACGTTCTGTTCCTCCCGGGCGGGAATCGGCTGCGGGCGTTGTGCGCCTGTCCCAGTATCGCCTCTGCGACCGCGTCGTGTGGCACCGGGATGGCAGCGGTGGGACGCTTCGGCAAGAATCCTCCGGTGCCCTTTCTCGACACCGACGCCGTGGGGCGCCGGGTCAGCGTACGTCGCCGCGTGGACGGCGGGCACACGGACGTCGTCGGCCACCTCCTCGAGCTGACGGACACGTCGCTGACCGTGCTGCGGCCCTCGGGCGAGGTCGTGACCCTCGACCCGTCGGCTGTCACCGCCGCGAAGGTGGTGCCGGCGGCGCCGGTGCGACGAGGCTGGGACGTCCCGACGGTCTCCCCCGATGACATGCAGCGGATCTGCTGGGCCGGCTGGCCGGCCAAGGACGTCGAGATGCTGGGCGACTGGGCGCTGCGCGCCCATGACGGCATCACGGGTAGGGCGAACTCGGCGATGGCGGTCGGCGACCCCGGGCGACCGGTCGACCAGGCGCTCGCGACGGTCCGGGAGTGGTACGAGGGGCGGGGGCTGCCGCCCCTGCTCCAGCTGCCGCTGGCCGATCCGGCCAATCGCCAGATGGCCGACCTCGGGTGGCAGCGGCTGCACGTGACGATCGTGCAGGTCGCACCCATCGCGGCGCTGCTGGACAGCATTCCCGCCGTCGGCCACTTTCGCGCGGTTGTCGCGCCGGCGCCGTCCGCCGACTGGCGCGCGCTCATGCACGACCTCGACGAGGGGGACCCGGAGTCGCATGTCGCGATCCTCACCGGGCCGGCGACGGTCGGTTTTGCGACGCTCTACCGTGGCGACGACCCCGTGGGCATCGGCCGGGTGTCCGTGGAGGGCGAGTGGGCCGGAGTCACGTCGGTCGATGTGGCGCCATCGGCCCGGCGCCAGGGCATCGGCTCGGCTGTGATGCGCTCGCTGCTCGGCTGGGCCAGGGAACACGGTGCCGTCGCGTCGTACCTGCAGGTACGGGCCGTCAACGACGCCGCGCTTCGGCTCTACGCCGCGCTCGGCTACGTCACTCACCACCCGTACAACTACCGCGCGCCCGTGTAACGAGCGGGCCATCTGCCCTCCCGGGAGGGTCAGTCCGGCTGGGCACCGTCGGGTGGCGCCGGCCCCGAGCTGCCGCACCGCACCTCGTTCTCCGGGGCGTACTTCGTGTTGAACTCCTCCGAGCGCACCTGCTGGCCGCCCTCGAAGAACAGCCGGGTCACGACCACCCGGAAGCCCGGCACGCCGTCGGTCGCGACGCAGTCGCCCTGCTCCGTCCCCTCGGGGCGCGGGTCGTAGACGACGCGGTACGGCTTCACGTCGTACCGCGGGCCCTTGCGCGACTCGATGCGGTAGCGCTTGGTCCCCCAGACGCGCACCGTCACGGAGCTGTTCGTGTAGCCGGTGGTGATGAAGACACCGTGGCCGGAGTCGTTGCGGACCCGCAGGTCCTTGAACCCCCAGGCGATGGTGGACTCGCGGCCCTCCGGGTAGCGCGAGATGTAGAAGCTGTGCGGGTTGTGCTCGACGATCTCGAGCCCGGCGAAGTACGCCGCGTTGAAGGTCGTCGTGGCGAGCTGGGAGACGCCGCCGCCGTAGTCGACCTCGAGCTGGCCGTTGTTGATGATGTAGCCCGCGGCGAACCCCCGCTCCGGGGTGCGCTCGCCGACCGTCTCGTTGAGGCTGAAGACGTCGCCGGGCAGCACCAACGTGCCGTCCATGAGCTCGGCGGCGCGGTGGATGTTCGTCAGGCGCGGCGCGAAGTCCGACGGGTAGTAAGTCGTGTACTCCGCGACGAGCTCGGTCACGCCGAGCGACTCGGCGGTCGCAGTGTCGACCTCCGGGTCGCTCACCTCGAGCGGCACGGTCACGGCTCGCTCCGGACCGGTCCGGGTCAGGACGGGCAGCACCGCATCGGCCAAGGTGCCCGGCAGGACCTCGCGCCCCTGCGCTGAGGGCACCACCTGCGGCTTGCCGTCGACGATGTCGAACGTCGCATCGCGTGCCGGGTCCTCGATCGGGGCCAGCTCGTCGACGATCTCAGCGTGCAGCCGGGCGCCGTCCAGCTCGGGCTGGAGCGACCCCTCGGCGTCCGCGGTGAAAGCCAGCGACCGCCCGATCGCCCGGGGCGGGACCTGCACCGTGGCGCCCTCGACGCTGAGCGTGACCGGCGCAGACACGGCCGGGCCTGCGACCTCGGTGACGACACGGTCGAC